>JAZQAP010000364.1:0-17401 GCA_045545275.1 Thermoguttaceae bacterium
GCTGATTTTATCGACGTTTTCTGGAAGCGTGAGTCGCGTTAATTTTGGGCAATACTCAAACGCTCGCGAACCGATCGTTTTTAAGCCCGGCCCAAATTCAATTTGCGTCAACGAGTCGCAAAAGAAAAAAACGCCGGCGCCGATCGAGACGAGTGCGGGGGGAAATTTCACCGATTTTAACGCCTTGCAGCCTAAAAACGCATCGTCGTCGATTTTTTGCAACCCTTCCGAAAAAACGAGTTGCGCTAACGACTCGCATTCGAAAAACGCTTTCGGGCCAATTTGGCGAAGACTTGTCGGAAACGCGACGGACGTTAGCGCTTGACGTTCGGCGAACGCTTTTTCGGCGATTATTTCGACGCCGTTTGGAACGGAGTAAGCGCTCGATTTTTCCTCCGAGCAAAACTCGAGCGTTTTAGCGTCCGCGCTGAGAATAACGCCGTCGACCGAGCGGAAATCGCGAGTTTTCGACGGAATAACGGTTCGCGATATTTCCTTGTGAGGCAACGCTTTAAGGATTTTAGGTTGGACGCTTTCCGGGTAGGTCGCCGAAACAAACGAGACGCAATACGCAAACGCTTCGGAGCCGATTTTACGTATTGTCGCAGGGAACGAAACCGAGCGCAGACGGTGGCAATTAAAGAACGCGCGCTCGCCGATCGTTTCGAAACCGTCCGGCAGTTCGAGCGCTTCCAAGTATTCGCAAGCGTCGAACGCGTAGGTTCCGATTTCTTTAAGCGTCGACGACAACTTTAACGTTTTCAACGACATACAGTGCGAGAAAGCGCGAACGGCGATCTTCTCGACGCCTTCGGGAACGACGCGCTCGGCGGACGTTTGGTCGAGATTGCGCGTCAGCGTTTTGCCGCCGTCGGCGAAGAGGAACCCGTTGGCGGAGAAGACTTCTTGGCGATTCGGAGCGGAAAACGACGCGGCGTCGTTGTCTTTCGTCGACTTTTTTTTCGCGCTTTTTTTTGCGGGTTTCGACGTCGCGTCGAGCGTCGCAACCGGTTGAAGAACGTTGAGTTCCGTTAACGCGACGCAACCTTTAAACGCGTTTTGCGCTTTCTTTTGAACCGCCGCCGGAATCGTCGCTTTCGTTAGCGACTCGCACTTGGCGAACGCGCCCGCGCCGAGTTTGTTAACGGTTGGCGGAAGGGAAATTTCGACGAGAAATTTGCAACCGGCGAACGCGTTTTTGCCGACCGTTTCGAGCGTCGAGTCCGACGCGAACGTTAGCGACGCCAACGACTTGCAAGCGTTGAACGCTTTATCGCCGAGCGTTTTGACGTTTCGAGGAATCGCGATTTTGGCGAGCGCTTGACAGCCGTCGAACGCGCGATCGCCGACAGTTTGTAACGAGTCCGGAAGTTCTATCGCGGCAAGCGCTTTGCAACCTAAGAAAGCGCAAGGGGCGATTTCCTCGACGCCGTTTGGAACGACGAAGGCGCCCTTTTGTATCGGCGGGACGCGCCAAAGCGTTTTGCCGTCGGCGCTTAGAAGCGCGCCGTCGACGACGCGGAAATTAGGATTTGCGGGAGAAAGTTCAAAGGTCGAAAAATTCGCGCATCCGTTAAACGCTTGCGAATTAAACGTTTGAAGCGACGCCGGAAGAGATATTTTGGTTAACGGCTTACAGCCTTCGAACGCTCGGTCGCTAATTTCTTCGAGTTCGTCGGGAAGCGAAACGTTCGCGAGCGTTTTGCAACCGGAAAACGTCGACGCCTCGACTTTGCGCAACAACCGCGGTAAAACGACTTGCGTCAGCGCTTTGCAGTCGGTAAACGCGCCGGAACCGATTTCGCGAACGCTCGGCGGCAGATCGACTTGCGCTAACGACGAACAACCGTAAAACGCGTCGCCGCCGATTCGTTCGAGTCGAGGGCCAAACGAAACGCGTTTCAAGGCGTCGCAATACGCGAACGCGTCGGCGTCGATTTCTTTAAGATTTGGATTAAAAACGACTTCCGTTAATTTGCGACAAAATCTGAACGCTCCGTCGCCGATTTTTTCAAGCGAGTCGGGAAACGCGACGTTCGCAAATGAAGCGCAACGAGCGAACGCTTGGGCGCCGATTTCGCGAAGCGACGAGTTCGCGCCGAACTCAATTGTTTTCAAATGGTTGCATCCAAAGAAAACGGAGTCGTCGATCTTTTGGACGTCGTCGGAGAGCGCGATCGACGACAAGCGAGCGTCGTGAAACGCGTATTGGGCGATTCGCTCGACGCCCGGCGGGACGGCGTAAGCGCCCGAGCGCCCTTTCGGATAGAGCGCGAGCGTGCCGTCGGCGGTAAAGAGAACGCCGTCGATGGAACGGAAACGCGTATTTTCCGGAGCGACAAGGATTTCCGACAGCTCCGTGCAACGGAAAAAGGCGAAAAGTCCGAAGGGACGAAATTCGGCGTTTGGCGGCGGCGCGTCGTTTATCGACTCGAGAAAATACTCGACCGAAGCGGGCAACGTTAACGAACGCAAGGCGTTATGATGGTTGAACGCGCATTCGAGGATTGCGACGACGGGGCGTCCCTCGATTTCCGGCGGAACGACCATTTCGGGAGCGTCGTTCGTGAAGCCAACGATAACGGCGCCGCCCGTCGGCAGGGGACGCCAAGCGAAATCGGACGCGCGATTCGGGGACGCGGTCGGTAGAGAAGAACGTTGCGAAGTCATTGCAATTACTTTTGTTAAGGTTGGGATAAAAAGGATAAAACGTCGAAAAACAAACGTTGGCGCCGCGTCGCAAAACGCGGTTTAGCGGCGGCGCGGTCGGAAACGTCGGTTGTTTTCTTTTGCGTATTGTTCGACGACGGAACCTTCGGGCGCGCTTAGAGTTAAGCTCGAAGAACACTTTTCGAACGCATTGGGGCCTATTTCCCGCAACGCGGCGCCGAATCGGAGAGTCCGAAGCGCTCGACGTCCAAGAAACGTCCAAGGACCGACCGTTTCTAAGCCGTCGGGAATCGCGATTTTCTTCAGCTCGGCGCAAAACCCGAACGCTTCGGCGCCTATGCGACGCAACGAGTTAGGGAGCGCTATATTCGTTAACGCATAGCAATGCGCGAACGCGTAATCGGCGATCGCTTCGACGCCGTCAGGAACGACGTATTCGGCTTCGTCGCGTCCTGGCGGATAGAGGTAAAGCGTTTTGCCGTCGGCGCTAAAGACGATTCCGTCGACGGCGCGGAAACGCGGATTATCGGGCGAAACGGTTAGGCGCGACAAGGTGGGACAAAGAGGAAACGCAAAGTTGGCGACGTTTGTTAGCGAGGCCGGAAGCGCGACAGTCGTTAACTTTGGGCAGTCGGTAAACGAATAATCTCCAAGGGTTTCGACGCCGTCTGGAACGACGTATTCGGACTCGTCGCGCCCAGGCGGATAACGATAAAGCGTTTTACCGTCGGCGCTAAAGAGAACGCCGTCGACGGAGCGAAAACGCGGATTATCGGGCGAAACGGTTAAGGACGATAGGGCGTCGCAACAGCTTAACGAATAGAAATCGAATTCTTCAAACGCGGCTCCTAATTTTATTGAACGCAACGACTTGCATCTCGGAAAAACGCCTTGGAGCCGTTGCGGGCCGTCGGGAAGCGCGATTTCTTCGAGCGAATCGCACCCTTCGAACGCGCATGAGTCGATCGACGTTAAGTTTTTGGGAAACTTAACGTTAGAGAGCGATTTGCATTTCACAAACGCGAGCCGACCGATGTGACGCAGCGAGGCGGGAAATGTAATTTCCGTTAGAGAATCGCATTCGGCAAACGCGCAATGGTCGATCGTTTCTAAGCCTTCCAAAAAAACGACTTTTTGTAACGCTCTCCAATGAAAAGCGGCGGATTTAATTTCACGAAGCGACGAGGGAAACGCGACGGAAACGATTCGAGAACCGCCGAACGCGCGCGGAGCGATGATTTCGACGCCGTCCGGAACGACGTATTCCGCGTTTCGTAGGCGATGGGCGGCGATTAGCGTTTTGCCGTCGGCGCTAAAAACAACGCAAGAATCAAAGATTTCGTAGAACGGGCGATTAAGCGCTAGTTCAAAGTCGGCGGCCCTTAGCGTTTCCGTGTCGACGGGAAGCGCGACATTCGTTAGCGCTTCGCAGGCGTAAAACGCTTCCTTGCCAAACTTGGGAATCGTAAAAAAATCGACTTTCGTCAACGAGGAACAGCCGTAAAACGCTCTTTCACCGACGGTTGCGAGTTGCGACGGAAGCGCGACGCTCGTTAGCGAGTCGCGGTTTTCGAAGGCGCGCGGGCCGATATCAACGACCGGAAGGCCGTCGATTTCGTTCGGGATAACGACGGCGGTCGCGTTGGGAGCGAGAAATTTTCGAATCGAAACGCCGGTTCCGGTTTTTAAGACTTTATATTTGAAGTCGGACGACGGGTTCGGAACGCGGTCGGCGGGGGGCGGCGAAAAAGTCATCGGATTTCCTTAAACGTTTGATTACAACGGTTAAAGGTGGAGTTGGTCGGCGCGTTTGGGAACGGAACGCCGCTCTTCCTTCATTTTAACCTCCGCTTGCGGTAAAATCAAGAGCCCAAATCGACAAATTGCCGAATCGCTTATTGCGCGATTGCGTAAATCGCGAAACGACAAGTGGAAAGGTAAAGAGACAAAACGAGAAAGAACGCGGTAGAAAACCCGTTCGACGGAATGAAGCGGCGTCGAGGCGTCGAACGGGCGAGGGGGCGGACTAACGCCGGATTAACGCGGTTCGAAACGGAGGCCGTTGGCCGCGGCGTATTGTTCGACGACGGAACCGGTTGCGCCGTAAAGCGTTAGGTCGGGCGAACAACCGACGAAAACGTCGTCGCCGATTTCTTCGACGCTCGCCGGGAAGACGACGGTCGTTAGCGCTTCGCAACCGGAAAACGCCGCGTCCTCGACGCTCCAAACGCCGCCGGGAAGTTCAATTTTTTCGAGCGAAGCGCAACCGAAGAAGGCGCGCGCTCCGATTTTTTCGGCCCCGGCGATTTCGACCGAACGCAGTTTGCGGCAGTTGTAAAACGCGCGGCGACCGACGCTTGCGACGGAACCGAGAATCGTCGCCGTTTCTAGCGACGCGCAGTCGCAGAACGCCCGCTTCTCGATTTGACGAACGCTCTCCGGAATAACGGCGCTCTGTAACGACCGGCAACCGTCGAACGTTTTGCGTCCGATTTTCTCGATTCCTTGCGGAATAACGAGTTGCGCCAACGACGAACAACCGTTGAACGCCTCTTTGCCGAGTCGGTCGGCTTCCGTCGGGCCTTCGAAAACGGCGAGGTTGCGACAGTCGCAAAACGCGTAATCGCCGAGTTTGCGAACGGTCGACGGGAGAACGAGCGAAACGAGCGAGCGCGACCCGGCGAACGCGTCGGCGCCGATTTCGGTAACGGTTAAACCGTCGATTTCGGCGGGAACGACGACGTTTTCCGCGTCGGCGAGAAGTTTACGGATTGTAACGCCGCCGGTTTTGTTCGGCTTCCATTCGAAATCGGTCGGCGAATTGGGCGAAAGGGGCGAGGCGGAATCTTGCGAAGTCATATTGGAACGGCGCTAAGTTTCTAAATTTAAGGCGTTGCGTTTGTTTTAAAAAACGAAGGGACGCGTCGGAAAAACGGGTCCCTTATATTATAACGCCCCTTGGCGCAAACGCAAGACGCGGCGGCGCAAATTTCGGTTTGGTTGTTCTCGACGGACGAAAAGGAAGCGAAACGACGCGACGTCAACGCGGTTCGAAGCGGATTCCTTTTTTCGCGGCGAATTTTTCCGCGACGGAACCAACAGGCCCGCAAAAGGTTAGGTCGGGCGAACAGCCTTTGAACGCGTTCGGAACGATTTTTTTCGGGCCCTTCGAAGTCGGGAAATAGACGGCCTTTAGCGACTTGCAGTTTTGGAACGCTTCTTTGCCGATCGTCGTTAGCGCGGGGGGAAGCGTTATCGAAACGAGCGTCGGGCAGTCGGCGAACGCGATTTCGCCGATCTCTTGAACGCCGTCGGGGATCGCGATTTCGGCAAGCGAACGGCATTGGTAAAACAAGCCGGGACTGATCGTTGCGAGCGAACGCGGGAGCGAAATCGTC
The DNA here is from genome assembly GCA_045545275.1 of Thermoguttaceae bacterium. Lineage (GTDB taxonomy): Bacteria > Planctomycetota > Planctomycetia > Pirellulales > Thermoguttaceae > RUG369. The sequence continues at coordinate 6,069 of JAZQAP010000364.1, forward strand.
GTCAAGGCGTCGCAACCGTTAAACGCGGAGTTTCCGAGCGTTTCGACGCTTTCCGGAATCGCGATTTCAACGAGCGACTGGCAGCTTGAGAACGCTAATCGACCGATTGCGGTAAGACCAACCGGAAGCGTAACTTGCGCAAGAGCTTTACAATGGAAAAACGCGCCTTCGCCGAGGGTGCGCAAGCCGGGGGGGAATGTTACAGCCGTTAGCGAGCCGCAGAAAGAGAACGCGTGGGAGCCGATTTCGCGCGGCGAAGAAGCGTTGAAAACGACTGCGCGTAGCGAATCGCACCAGATAAACGCGTCCTCGCCAAGCGTTTCTAGCGTCGACGGGAACTCGATTTGTTCCAACGACTTGCAACTGCAAAAAGCTTCGGCGCCGACGGTCGCGAGCCCTTCGGGAAAGGCGACGTCTTGGAGGGCTTCGCATTTTTTAAACGCGGCGGCGCCTATCGTCGCAAGCGTCGGCGGTAAAACGACTTCCTTCAACGCTTTGCATTCGAAAAACGCGCGGGGGCCGATTTCGACGACGCCGTCCGGGACGACGTACTTTTCGTCGGCTCGGCCTTGCGGGTAACGGACGAGGCGGCGACCGTCGGCGCTGAAGAGGACGCCGTCGACGGAGCGGAAGAACGGATTCTCTTGAGAAGCCTTGATTTGCGGCGCGGCGGCCCGCCAGCCGTCGAACGCTTCGGGCGAGAGAATTTCGACCGCCGGCGGAAGCGTTATCGACGTTAGCGACCTAGCGCGAGCGAACGCCTCCGAACCAATTTCGCGCAATTTCGACGGCAAGCGAAGCCGCGTCAACATGTTGCACGAAGAAAACGTTTTGTCGCCGATTCGTTCTAAATTGTCGGGCAAGTCGAGCGACGTTATAGGGCAACCCCAAAACGCGCCGTCGCCGATTTCTTCGAGCCCGTCGGGCAAGTCGAACGACGCGATGGAACAAAAGGCGAACGCGGCTTCGCCAAAGCTACGCAATGTCGGCGGGAGGCGGATAGACGACAAGGATTCGCAATCCTGAAACGCTTTGTCGCCAATCTTTACGACGCCGTCCGGAAGCGCGATCGTTTTGAGCTTGGCGGAAGAAAACGCGTAGGGGCCGATTTCGACGACGCAGTTCGGGACAACGTACTTTTTGTCGGTTCGGCCTTGCGGGTAACGGACGAGCGTTCGACCGTCGGCGCTGAAGAGAACGCCGTCGATTAGGCGGAAAAACGGGTTGACCGGCGATAATTCGATTTCCGATAAATCGCAATCAAACGCTTGGGGCGACAAGGTTTCGAGCGACGCCGGAAGGGAAACGGACGATAAGCGCCCGTCGAACGCGCAACGTTCAATGCGACGTAAGCTTTGCGGTAAAACAACTTCCTTCAACGCATTGCATTCGAGAAACGCGCCGTGTTCGATCGCTTCGAGCCCTTCGGAGAACGAAACCGAAGCGAGCGAGAAGGCTTCGGAGAACGCGCGCTCGGGAATCGTCGTCAACGTCGAAGGAAGCGAAACGGATTCTAAATTCAAACAACGGCGAAACGCGAATTCGCCGAGCGTTTGCAGACCCTCCGGAAGCGCGACGGCTTTTAGCGATTCGCAAAATTTAAACGCGCCTTTGCCGATTGAACGCAAACCTTGGGAAAAGCGAACTTGCGTAAGTTTGAGACTCCAAAAGAAGGCTTCCTCTTCGATCGTTGCAATCGAGTCGGGAAGCCAAACCGACTCGAGTTTTGCGACGCGGTAGAACGCTTTTGCGCCGACGACCGTTACCGGGACGCCGTCGACTTCGCTCGGAACGACGACGCAAGGGACGCGATTTTTGAGTTTAACGAGCGTAAGACCGGTTTCGTTCGGCTTCCAAGCAAAGTCGGACGCCGGATTCGGGGACGCGGGAGGAAGTTGCGAAGTCATTGTAAACGCTCCGGTTGCGAAGGACGGAAGAGAGGAAAGACGAAGGAAACGGACGCGGAAACGCCGTCGCGGCGAAGGGCGACTTCTCGTATTTTAACAAACGGGCGTCGGGAAAACAAGAGGCGCGGCGAGTTTTAGACGGAAAAGACGAAAAAAAACGACCGTCGGCGTTTGCGGCGGTCGAGTCGACAAAAACGACGAACGGTCGAAAAAACGTCGCGGTAGGGGAAAGCGGCGGTTTTCGACCGTTGTAAGTTGTTACTTGGCGACGGTTGCGCGATTAGAGGTTGGCGAAGTTTTGCAAGATGCGCAACCCGACCGCTTGGCTCTTTTCCGGGTGGAATTGGACGCCGAAGACGTTGTCGCGAGCGACCGACGAGCAGAAGTCGAGCCCGTAATCGGTCGTCGTCGCGACGTCGGACGGTTTGCCCGCTATCGCGTAATACGAGTGAACAAAGTAAACCAAGTCGGCTTCGCTAAGTCCTTGGTAAATCGGGACTTCCTTTTGAAAAACGAGGCGGTTCCAACCCATGTGCGGGACGACCAAGTCCGGGAAAGCGGGGAAGCGGACGACGCGACCGGGAAGAATCCCCAAGCAACGCGTCGTTCCGTTTTCTTCGCTCGATTCGAAAAGCGCTTGGAATCCTAAGCATATGCCAAGGAACGGTTTGCCGGCGGAAATCGACTCGCGGACGACCGCGTCCATTCCGGTTCGCTCCAACTCGGCGACCGCGTCCGCGATCGCGCCGACGCCCGGCAAAACGATTTTGTCGGCTTTCGACGCAACTTCCGGCTCCGAAACGATTTGCGCTTCGACGTTAAGACGTTCGAACGCTTTTTGAACGCTGCGTAAATTTCCCATTCCGTAATCGACGATCGCGATCATATTGGCGCCCCTTTGGCGGTTGGTTGGAGTAAGTCGTTGTTAAATAGTCGGTTGCGCGGCGTCGTCGAACAAAACGCGCCGCGTCGGTTAAAGGTGTAAGTCGCACGTTCGCTTAGGTTGCGAAAATCGGCTTGAAGCGTTTATTCGCTTTGCGACGCGGCGAAGCGTTCGTCGGCGACGGCGCGGATTCCCGACAAGTCGAGTTTTCCGGTCTGCAACATCGGGATTTCCGCGACTTCGATAAAGCGCGAAAGGTTGGGAATCCAGAGGTTAGGGAGGTCGCGTTCGCGCATGCGGCGGACGATTTCCTCCGGCTCGACGCCGAGATTTACCCAAAGCGCGACGAGGGCCTCGCCCTTAACCGCGTCCGAAACGGCGGTTACGGCGCAAAGCGGAAGCCCGTCTTTCGGTTCGACGCCGCGTTCGGCGAGAGCCGCTTGAATCGCGGCGGTCATCGCTTCTTCGATCGGAACGTGCGGCGTCATTTCGCCCCCGATTTTCGAAATGCGGCTTTCGCGACCGACGATCCAAATGAAGCCGTCGCGGTCTTTACGTCCGACGTCGCCGGTCAGGTACCAACCGTTTTTGACAACGCGTCGCGTCGCTTCTTCGTCGCCGTAATAACCGGTCGTAACGAGCGGGCCCTTGACCGCGATTTGGCCGACTTCGTCGACGCCCAGGTCGGCGCCGGTTTCGCGGTCGACGATTTTCACGACCGCTTTCGAGTGCGCGCGTCCGACGGAACCGTCTTTGCGGTAAATCTCGAAATCGTCGCGACCTACGCTTCGGTCGGCGGGGAGCGTTCCGGCGGCCGCGGCTTTCTTTTGCGCTTCGAAAACCTCCGAAAAATCGTCGCGCCAGAAGCCGGAGCGGACGTCCGGAACGTTCGTGAGCGGGCACGGCGAAAGCTCGGTCGCGCCGTAACCTTCGGTCGGACGGACGCCGTATTTCGTTTCCCAAGCGTCGATTAGGTCGCGCGGGAGCTTTTCGGCGCCGGTCATGATCGTGTGCAGATTTTCGAAATCTTCGCGCGGACGGCGGCGCAGGTAGTTGCGCAAAAAGGTCGGCGTGCAGCAGAGGAAGGTGCAGCGGTACTTGCGCGCCAGTTCGCCTATCGCCTTGGCGTCCAACGGGTTAAAGTGGAAAATGCCGCGACAGCCGCCGATGAACGTCATCCAAAAGTTGCCGACGTAACCGAACGCGTGAAAGAGCGGGAGCGCCGCCAGCGCCGCGTCGTTTTTGCCGACTCGCGTCGAATCGAGGAAGCCGCGAGCGACCGCCGCGACGTTGCCGTTCGAAAGTTTGACGCCCTTCGGCTTGCCGGTCGAGCCGGAGGTGAAGATGATCGCCAACGTTTCGGACGCGGGAATTTTGCGCAGTCGCAACTTCAAGCGCAACAACATTTTCGGAAGGAGCGCGGCGTCGAAGGCGGCGAAAAGTTTGTCGGCGAGCGTCGCTTTTTTCGCGACGTCTTCTAAAAATTCGATTTTCGCGTCGAATTTAAGGTTCGGGAAACGCTCCAACACCTTGCGAGTCGTCAAGATACGACGCACTTCGGCGAGTTGACAGCAGTAATTGAGAACTTCCGAACCGAACGTATAATTCAGGTTGACGGCGACCCGACGGTCGAGCGCCAGCGCCGCGTTCGCGATGCACCCGCCGACGGAAGTCGGAAGGAGGAGACCGACGTTTTTCTCGTTGCGTTCCAACACTTTACGACGCAAAAAACGGCGCGCGACAAGGGTTCGAATGAGGAAGGAACGGCCCGAGAGTTCGACGCCGGTGCCGTCCGCGACAAGAAGTCGCCCGCCCGCCGCTCGGCAAACGTCGATGAGGCGGCGTTGCGGCGCTTGCAGACGACGGTTCGTGCGCTCCGCAGCGTCGAAACCGAGTTCGGCGACCGTTTCTTCGACTTTCGTCGCCGTCGTCGGAGCGAAAATCGGTTCTCCAAACGCAAGGAAAAGCCGCTCTTCCAAGCGTTTAGGGAACCAGCGCATCTTGGCGCCGCCCGCGAAACTGAACGCGCTGCCGAAAAAACCGCCGACGAAAAACGGAACGATCGGAATCGGTTGCGATATTTCGTCGACGAACGATAAAAACTCGTCGCTAAACGGTTTAATGCGTCCGGAACGCGTCATGTCGCCCTCCGGGAAGACGCAAACGAGGCCGCCGTCGGCGAGAATTTGACGGACGCGAGAACGGAGGGCTTCGCCGGTTTCGGTCAACACGTCGAAAAAGCCGAAACGACGGGCGACTTCAACGGGGAAACAACGACGCGATTTTTCCGGCGAAACGACGAACGCGATTCGACGCTTAAAGCGAGACGCGATAAGGAGTTCGTCAAAATAACCGACGCTGTTCCCGACAAGCAAGGCCGCGCCTTCCGGGACGCGGTCGACGTCGAAGAATTGCGGTCGGTAAACCAAAAAGAAAAAGAGGCGCGAAAACGCTCGGCGCAACGAAAATAACGCGACGGAAAATAACGAAAAAACGACGAACGTCTTAACGAACGGAGCGGCGACGCTCGAGAAAATCAACGCGGCAACTTTAATCATCGGAAGGAGATGCGACGTCTCGTCGTTTGTTCGCCGACGCGACCGTTAACAATCGCCGACCGAACAAGCGCAAACGTCGTCGAATAAAAGGGGAAAGTAAAAAAAGGAAAAAAACGAAAACGACGTCTCGACGCGAAACGCCGTTTTCGTTTGGAAGTTTCTGTTTCGAAAGGACTTAACGTTCGTTCAAAACGTGATTTCGCGACGCTCAGTCGAGCGGTTTGAAGACGAAACCGGTGATCAGTTTCGGATAAAAATAGGTGCTTTTCGCCGGCATGCGTTCGCGAACCAAGCTCAACTCTTGGATTTGCGCGACCGTCGCCGGGGAAACGAGCGCGGCCAACGGGAATTCATCCGCTTTATTTTCAAGGTTTTCAACGACTTCCGCGACTTCGTGAACGTACTTCGGCTTGTCGTGCCCTTCGAGGCCGAGGAGCTTGTCGATCACCAAGCGGTGAAGGATAGCGACGCCGAGCGCGCGCCATTCCGGTTGACGCTCCGCCGCGACTTCGTCCATCTTGGCGCGACCGGCTTCCGTTTGGCGAATCAGGCTCCACTTGCGGTCTTTGCCGGTGTAAAGGGCCATCGTACCTTGGTCGTCTTGCATTTCGATCAGCGTCCAAGCCTTCGCCGCGGCGGTCGGGCCTTCGCCGACCGTCGTGATCGCGAACGAATCGCCGAGGAGCGCGAAGAGGTCTTCTTGCGAGAACTCTTTGACGTTGCGGAAGAGACGGTGCGTCGGGAGGACGATGAGGCCCGGGTCTTCCATCGCGACGCAAACCATCAGGACGTGGTTCGCCGGGTGATCGGTCGTCAGCAAACCTTGTTCGCGCACTTGTTTACGGTAGTTGCACGCCGTTTCGTAACGGTGGTGTCCGTCCGCGATGAAGATCGGTTTCGGGCCCATCATTTCGACGACTTTCGCGACGACTTCTTGATCGTCGACAACCCACATGCGGTGGATAACGCCGAGGTGGTCGGTCGCTTCGAGCGGCGTCAGGTTGAGCGTCGCTTCTTCGAGGAGGTTTTGAACTTCGTTCTTTTCGTCCGGATAGAGACCGAAGATTTGGCTGAAGTTCGTTTTGCACGCGGTCGTCAGCATCAGACGGTCGAGTTTCGGGCCGCTCATCGTGATTTCGTGCGGGAAGACCATCCCTTCGCCGAACGGAACCGCTTCGCAACCGCACATAAAGCCTTTGCGCGTATACTCTTTGTCGCCGACCGTAAAGATTTCGTGATAGACGTAAATCGCCGGTTTCGAGTCTTTTTGGAGGACGCCTTCTTCCTTCCAGTTTTTGAGTTCGCGAGCGCTGCGGGTGTAGCGGTTGTTTTGCTCGTCGTCGGTCGGGAGCATTTTGTTCAAAATGAGGCGAACGACGTTGTTCGGGTGTTTTTCGTACAACGCGTCTTGCAGGGCCGGGTCGATCACGTCGTAAGGCGGCGCGACGACGTCGCTAAGGGAGCCGATTTGAGCGAGGTTGTAACGCAAACCTTCGAACGGTTGAATGTTAGGCACGGAAGTTTCCTTTCAAAACTGATAACGCGACAAAACGTCGCTCGCCGGGGCGCTCCTCGGCGGCTCGAACGCAAATACGGCGCGTTTTTGGGCGGCTTTTCGCAAAGGAGGGGAAACGCTCGAACGTAAAACGCGTCGTTAAACGGGTTGGCGACGCGCCGTCAAACGCCGGGAAGTTCGCGCTCGACGGCGGTTGCGTCGTCTTTATTAATAACGGTAAATTTTCGGTTTGAACGGGCCTTCGACCGGAACGCCGAGGTACTTCGCTTGCTTTTCGGTCAACGTCGTCAGTTTGACGCCGAGTTGCTCGAGGTGCAGGCGGGCGACTTCCTCGTCGAGCTTTTTCGGGAGGAGGTGAACGCCGAGCGGATACTTTTCTTCCGCCGTCCAAAGCGCGATTTGCGCTAAGACTTGGTTCGTGAAGGAGTTCGACATAACGAACGACGGGTGTCCGGTCGCGCAACCGAGGTTGACCAAGCGGCCTTCCGCCAAGAGGAGAATCGAGTTGCCGCCCGGGAAGGTGTAACGGTCGACGAGCGGTTTGATTTGCGTCTTGACGATTCCCGGGTACGCTTCGAGACCGGCGACGTCGATTTCGCAGTCGAAGTGGCCGATATTGCAGACGATAGCGTCGTTCTTCATGCGCGACATTTGCTCGGCGGAGATGACGTCGCAGCAGCCGGTCGTCGTAACGAAGATGTTCCCGCGGTCGGCGGCGTCGTCCATCGTCGTAACTTCGAAACCTTCCATCGCGGCTTGGAGCGCGCAAATCGGGTCGATTTCCGTAACGAGAACGCGGGCGCCGTAGGAGCGCATCGAGTGGGCGCAACCTTTCCCGACGTCGCCGTAACCCGCGACGACGACGACTTTGCCGGCGACCATCACGTCGGTGGCGCGCTTAATGCCGTCGGCCAGCGATTCGCGGCAACCGTAAAGGTTGTCGAACTTGCTCTTCGTAACGCTGTCGTTGACGTTGATCGCCGGGATTTTCAGCTCGCCGCGTTCGAACATTTGGTAGAGGCGGTGGACGCCCGTCGTCGTTTCTTCGGAGAGACCTTTAATACCGTCGATAATACCGGCGTATTTTTCCGCGTGAACGGCGATCGTGAGGTCGCCGCCGTCGTCGACGATCATATTGAGCGGTTGACCGTCCGGGAAGATCAGCGTTTGTTCGACGCACCAGTCGTATTCTTCGTCGGTTTCGCCTTTCCAAGCGTAAACCGGGACGCCGGTCGCCGCGATCGCCGCCGCCGCGTGGTCTTGCGTCGAGAACTTGTTGCAGCTGCTCCAAGTAACTTCGGCGCCGAGTTCGCGCAACGTTTCGATCAAGACCGCCGTTTGAATCGTCATATGCAGGCAGCCCGCGATGCGCGCGCCGCGGAGCGGTTTCGTCGGGCCGTATTTGCGGCGCAACGCCATCAAACCCGGCATCTCGTTTTCCGCGAGCATAATTTCTTTGCGACCCCAATCGGCCAAGCTCATATCCGCGACTTTGTAAGGCAATTTTTCACTCATCGACGTGTTTTCCCAAGTTTCCCGACATTGTTAAAAGCGACGCTCGCCGAACGACGTGCCGCGTCGCGAAAATTCTTCAATAATCCTCGCCATTATACTCCCGAATCGACGGGAACGACAGGGGGGGAGCGCGAACTTCCGCCGGGCAAAACGCGACTTTTGTCGCGTCGCGTTCGTTACAATTGATTGGATTTAACTTGCTTTGATATTTTGCGTATTTTAACGACAAAACGAAGGTTTTGATTTTTGAGATTTTGTATCGACAATTTGAAAACGTTCTTTATTCTGAGAATCAAAGACGTCGTAAAAAACGGGACGAAACGTCAACGACCGGTTTCGGCCCGACAGCTTTGGTGACCGGCTTCGCTGCAGCGGTGATCGTGTCGGACGCAACGAACGTCGCTTCGGTAAAGTTCGCGGACGAGGTCGCCGTTGAACTCCGACGTCGGGTGAATGCGGACGACGCGGTTGACGCAAACGACGCTCCGGACGCGTTCCGAAACGACGCCGAGGTCGTGCGAAACCATTAAGATCGACGTTTCGCGGTTGAGGTCGGCGAGCGTTTCGTAAAACCTTTCGGCGCTTGACGGATCGACGTTGTTCGTCGGTTCGTCGAGAACCAAAAGTTCCGGTTCCGAGCAGAGGGCGCGGGCGATCAAAACGCGTTGACGCTGACCGCCGGAAAGGTCGCCGAACGCCTTGTCGCGCAGGTCGGCGACTTCCATTCGTTCGAGCGCCGCCGCCGCTTTTTCGCGGTCGTCGGCGTTAAAGCGGAAGAAAAGACGGTCGCGGGTCGACGCGAAGAAGTCGGCGAGTCCTTTTTTCGCCGTCGAGCGCGAGCGTTCTCGGGTTCCGAAACGCCCCGCTAAAACGACGTCGAAAACGGAAATCGGGAACTTGAAGTCGACGCGCGCCTGTTGCGGAGTGTAGCCGACGCGGAGCCGGGATTTTTCAGGTTCTTCGCCGAAGAGTAAAACCTTTCCCGTTTGAGGTTTTAGGAGGCCGAGTATTAGACGGATGAGCGTCGTTTTACCGCCGCCGTTCGGGCCGACGATCGACGCGAATTCGCCGCGCGGAATCGTTAGGTCGACGTTTTCCAGCGCCGGTTTGCGATCGGCGTCGTATGAATACGTTACGTTTTCCAATCGAATCATCGCGTTTTTCTCCGTTTTTAGGGGCCGCGACGCGTTAAAGTCGACGGCGCGTTTCATAAGCGACGCTTATTATAAGTTGATTTAATGTATAAGCTCGGCTTATAGGACGTCGCTTGGGCGCGGATAACGTTTTTTAAGACGGCGCTTGGCCCGACTTGGTCGAGGGGCGACCGCGCTTCCGACGCCCCCTTAATTTTACCTTATTTTCCTCGATTTTTAAAAAAAGGAAAGCGGGCCCGCCAAATATTTCCAAGAATGAGGGAAAAAACGACGCGATTTTTCTTTTGCGTCCCTTCGCGTCTTGCAAAATTTAGGGAAAGGAGTATCATTAAAAGAAAACGGACGCGCGCCGACGTTCGAAACCTTGATTTTTTTTGAAATTTGGCGCGCAGGGCGAATTTTGAGGTAGAAAACAAACGTCGATGGCCAAGAAAACTGCAACGTCGAAAAACGCCGCGTCGGAGCCGCCGGTCGGTTCCGTTCTCGATCGCGTTCCGCCGAACAACCTCGAAGCGGAGCGGGGCGTCGTCGGGGCGATTATGCTCAATGGGCGACTTTGCGACGACGTCGCGACGATCGCTCGTCCGAACGATTTTTATCTCGACGCGCACCGACGCATTTATCGGCGGCTCCTCGAAATGAACGCGGCGGCGACCGGAATCGACCTCACGCTGTTGGTCGACCGGCTGCGCGAGAGCGGCGAGTTGGAGGAAGTCGGCGGGGAAGCGTATCTGGCCGAGTTGATGAGTTCGGTGCAAGTAACGGCGCACGCGGCGCGTTACGCCGAAATCGTTCAGAAAAACGCGATTCGACGGCAGTTAATCGAAACGAGCGAACGTATCTTGCGCGACGCTTACGAGCCGGAGTTCGGGCCGAAAGAGCTGGTCGCGCAGGCGGAAGAGCGAATTTTCGCGATCAACGACGACCGCGGCGTCGGGAATTTGCAGTCGATGGGCGAGTTGATGCAGGACGTTTTTCACCTCATCGACTCGCGGGCGGCCGGCGAAGTCGACGGCGTGCCGACCGGATTCATCGACCTCGACGGCATGCTCGGCGGCCTGCACGGGTCGGAGTTGATCATTTTGGCGGCGCGTCCGTCGATGGGGAAAACGGCGTTCGCGACCAATATCGCCGACTACGTCGCCGTCGAGGCGAAGCAGCCGGTGCTGTTTTTCAGTTTGGAAATGGCGAAAACGGAGCTTGCGCTTCGTATGTTGTGCGCTCGCGGACGCATCCCGGGCGAACGTTTGCGCGGCGCCCTTTCCGGAAAAGACCAGCAGAATTTTAGTCGCGTCGCGTCGATACTTAGCGCGGCGCCCCTTTACATCGACGACACGCCGACGCGGACGGTAACGGAAATCGGCGCGGTCGCTCGACGCTTGAAACGTCAGGAAGGGCTCGGGCTGATCGTTATCGACTACCTCGGGCTGATCGAGCCGGACAATTCGAGCGACCCGCGGCAGGAACAGGTCGCGAAAATCGCGCGGCGGCTGAAAGGGCTGGCGCGCGAACTGAACGTGCCGGTGCTTTGCCTCGCGCAGCTCAACCGGCAGACCGAAGCGATGAAGGACAACCGACCGCGACTCAGCCACTTGCGCGAATGCGGCGCCATCGAGCAAGACGCGGACGTCGTTATGTTCGTGCACCGCGAAGAGTACTACCATACGAAGGAAGACGCCGAGGAGAAAGGCTTGAAGGGCGTCGCGGAAATCATCGTCGCGAAACAGCGCAACGGGCCGGCCGGCGACGTTAAAGTCGCTTGGATGAGCAAGTACACGCTCTTTGCGAACCTCGCGCAAC
>JAZQAP010000365.1:0-12011 GCA_045545275.1 Thermoguttaceae bacterium
GTCAACGGTTACGACACGCTGGAATTTCCGCAAGACTTTGACGACGAACAAGTTGCGGGCCGTTGTTTCATCTTCGACGAACTCCCGGCGGCGGCGCCCGTTCCGGTTCCGACGTCGCCCGACGAGAGGTCGCCGCTCGACGGCAAACGCTTCGGCGTCCTCCTCGCGATCGAAGTTTTCCGCAAAGAAATGGATTGGGCCCGCGAACAAGGAACCAAGAAACTTGTCGAACGCCTCCAAGCCGCCGGCGCCTATCCGTTCTCCGACCTCGACCGCGAACCGGTCGTTTAAGCGTCGCCCGACGCCGAATCTCAATCCGCTCGGCTTCGAAGATAAAAAAAAACGCCGCCGACAACCGTCGACGGCGTTTCATTCTCTTTATTTTCAACCGTTTCTAATCGCGCGCCCAAGCGTCGCCGATAAACGCGGTAATTTTCAAAAAATCAAACGAGCGTTATTTTTGATTATCTACACTATTTTCCGTTAATCAAAGATACGCGTCTTCGCGGCTCAAAAATTCTTGCACGTAAATCCGAACGCCCTCTTCGAGCGAAGTCGACGGTTTGTCGTACCCGGCGGCGCGCAACTTCGCCATATTCGCTTTCGTGTAATACTGATATTTGCCCCGCAACTCTTCCGGCATCTCCTTGAACGCGATTTTCGGCGTCTTTCCGGCGGCGTTCCACGTCGCTTTCGCCAAGTCGTAAAAGCTTCTCGCTTCGCCGCTTCCGACGTTGAAAAGCCCCGAAACGGTCGGATTGTCCAGCGCCCAAAGAACGACGTTCGCGACGTCGCCGACCCAAACGAAGTCGCGAAGTTGCTCGCCGTCGCGGTAATTCGGGTTATGCGACTTGAAAAGAAGCGTCTCTTCGTCGCGCTCGACCAACGGATAAAGATGCGCGACGACCGATTTTTGTCCGCCTTTATGATATTCGTTCGGCCCGTAAACGTTGAAAAATTTCAAGCCGACGAACTGTTTCGGCGTTTTGCGACCAAGCGCGACGTCGCGCGCTATCTTCCTGTCGATAAACGCTTTACTCCAACCGTATGCGTTCAGCGGTCGCAACGCGTTCAGATACTCGAGATCGTCGCGGTCGTCGAAACCAAGTTCGCCGCCGCCGTATGTCGCCGCCGACGACGCGAAAATCAATCGTTTTTCTTCGTCGCGACAAAAATTCCAAAGGAAACGCGTCAACCGAATATTCGAATCGGCGATCAAATCGACGTCGCGCTCCGTCGTCGCGGAGATCGCGCCCATATGCACGATCGCGTCGATTTCGGAAACGTTCGCCGCCAAAAACTCCGGAAGCCGTTCCGGCGCCACGACTTCCGCCAATTCGCGTTTCGCGATGTTGCGCCATTTGTCGCCGTTGCGCAAGCGGTCGACGACGACGAGATCGTCGAAGGCGCGCTCGCCGCTTCGCATCTCGCGTTCAAACGCCGCCAAAATGTTCGAACCAATGAAACCGGCGCCGCCCGTTACAATAATCATAACCACTCCTCCGCTTCTTTCATCGAGCCGACGACCGCGGTCGCCGCGGTTTTCGGTTTCTCAATTTCTTTTTCGCAACTTTTTCGATTATTTTCAAACACGCTCTTTTTTTCGACGTTTTTGTTTTCCGGCGCTTTATTTTCGTTTTCAAAAGACGCGTCTTTTTCGAAAGGCGTCGGAACGAAGAGCAAATTTTTTCCGACGCCCGCCGCGATTCCCGCCTCGACGTCGCGCTCTTTGTCGCCGAGCGAAACCGACGCGCTCATCTCAATATTTAACAACGCTTTAGCCTTCAAAAACATTCCCGGCTTCGGCTTGCGGTCGTCGCCGGAAAGGGTCGGGCAATGAAAAACGGCCGCGATTTCGACGCCTTCGTCGCGGAAGCGTTCGAGCGTCCAAGCGGTCAGCGCCTCGAAGTCGGCCTCGGTAAAATAACCGCGTTCGATTCCGGACTGATTCGTCGCGATCACGATTAAATATCCGAGCCGCCGCGCTTTACGGCAAAGCTCGAACACGCCGTCGATAAAGTCGAAACGCTCTTTTTGGTAAACGTACCCATAATCGACGTTTATCGTCCCGTCGCGATCTAAAAAGAGCGCCTTTCTCGGCTCGCCTTCCATCATTCGCCGCCTATCCGCCTTATAATTAGCCTCGACTTCCATTAACTGACGCTTATAATAAGCGTCGGTTAACTTCGGTTTTTGGGCTTTATTTCGCTCTTCGTCGTTACTTAAACGAATAAAAACGCTTTTCGATTTCGCCGCAAATATAATGTCCGACGGCGAGGTGCATCTCTTGAATTTTGTTCGAAACGTCGGCGGGAACGGCGATCGTCGCGTCGGCTAAGTCTTTCATCTTGCAAGGTTTAGAGCCGACAAAAGCGACCGTTTTGATTCCTTTGCGTTTCGCCGATTCGAACGCCGCGACGACGTTTTTGCTCGAACCGCTCGTCGACAAACCGATCAACACGTCCCCGGCGTTCCCGACGCCTTCGATTTGGCGCGCGAAGACGACGTCGAAACCGTAATCGTTCCCAATCGCCGTCAGAGCCGACGTGTCGACCGTCAGCGAAATCGAGTTCATCGCCGGACGGTTGACTTTGTAACGCCCAACCAGTTCCGCCGCAAGGTGTTGCGCTTGCGACGCGGAGCCGCCGTTGCCGCAAAAAACGACCTTCTTTCCTGCCTTCAACGCGTCGACGCAAATCTCGACGACCGCCGCGACGTCCGCTTCCAACGCCTTTAACGCTTGCAACGCCTCGATTAAGGAATCGATTTCCGCGCTAAATTTCATCGTTTTTCCTCCTTCGCCTCGTCGGCGCGTTTCATTTTTTCGACCAAATTCGTCGTCGAGTATCCCTCGACCCGCTTCAACTCGACCGCGCGACCGCCGTATGCGACAACTTGCCGCCCTTCCGGCCAACGGTCGAGCGAGTACCCTTCCTTCGCGACGACGTCCGGTCGCAACAAATCGATCAGCGGCTCGGCGGTGTCTTCGTCGAAAACGACGACGTAATCGACGAGCTCGAGCGCCGCGACGATCGCCGAGCGCGTCGTTTCGTTTTGAATCGGGCGATTCGGCCCTTTGTACCGCTTCACGGAAGCGTCCGAATTGACGGCGACGATCAGCGCGTCGCACTCGGCCCGGGCCTGCGCGAACGAATTCAAGTGCCCGAAGTGCATGCAGTCGAAACAGCCGTTCGTGAAGCCGACCGTTTTGCCGCGTCGCTTCAAATCGGCGACAACCTTCGCCAAATCTTCGCGATTCAAGAGTTTGCGTCGTCCGACGTTCGCCGTTTTCCCGCTCTTTTCGCCGACGCCGGCGGTCGCGTTTTCGTTAGCGACGGCGTTCTCTTCGTTCTCGTTAGCGTCGAGTCGAACCGTTTTCGCCGTCGCTGCTTCGATCGCTCGCTCGGCGGCGGCCCGCTTAGCGTCGAGCGCGGCGCGGAGTTCGTCGGCGGTCGCGGAAGCCGTTCCCAACTTCCCGACGACGATTCCCGACGCAAGGTTCGCCAGCTCCATCGCTTCTTCGACGCTCGCGCCCGCGCCCAACGCCGCGCCAAAAGTCGCCAACGAAGTGTCGCCTGCGCCGGAAACGTCGAAAACTTCCTTCGCTTCGGTCGGAATTTGGCGCGGGTCGTCGGGATTTTGTCGCGAAAAACGCATCATCCCGTACTCGCTCAAGGTCGTCAACAAATTTTCAATTTCGTAACGATCAAAAATCCGTTTCGCGGCGGCGATCGCTTCGCTTCGGAAGTTCGGATCGGCGGGCCGCAACTCGCATTCGGACGCTTCTTGGAATTCTTTGAGGTTCGGTTTGACGAAGGTCGCGCCGTTGTATTTCGAGTAATCGCGGCCTTTCGGGTCGACGATCGCCGGTTTGCCGAACTCGCGACAAAGCGTCAAAATCGCTTGCGTCGTTTTCGGGGTGAAAAATCCTTTATTGTAATCGGAAAGCAAGACGACGTCGGCCGAGCGGATCGCTTGCGACGCGGCGGCGAAAAATTCGTCCCAAATCGGCGACAAATCGGGAAGCCGCTCCTCTTTGTCGACGCGCAGAAGATGGCTGTTCGACGCGATCATCCGCTCCTTGACGATCGTTTTCGCGTCCGGATGGAAAAAAAGTCGGTTCCAACATTGGACTTTCGACAGCAACTCCGCGACGCGACGCCCTTCGGCGTCCTTTCCGACGACGCCGACGAACGTCGTAACGCAACCGAGCGCGGCAAGGTTCGCGACGACGTTTCCGGCGCCGCCGAGCATCTCTTTGCAACTTCGGATTTTAAGCACCGGCACCGGCGCTTCCGGCGAAATACGGTCGACCGTCCCGTACGCGAAGCGGTCGAGCATTAAGTCGCCGATCGCCAACGCCTTCACATTGCTAAACTTTTCAATATAATCCCGCATCGCGCCGCGTCCTCCGTCGTTTCCGCGTTTTACGCAATTTACTTATTTTACGTCGTTTTGCTTCGTCGACGCCGCGCTTCCCCTTTTTCGTCAAGAGACCGACGTCGAGCGCGCCGTTAGACGTCCTTAAGATAACGTTTTTCGCTAAAGAAAGAAAGAGCGATTTTGCCAAGAAAGACAAATTTACCGGTTTTAACGCCGATTCATATCCGCGACGCCGACGTTTAAACGAACAACGCGTCGAGCCCCGTTCATTTTCGGCGCTCGACGCGTCCGTTTAATCCGCGCGACCGTCAAAGTCGACGCGTTACTCCGCTCGACCGGCTGAACGTCGCCAAAATTCGACGACTTTTTCGCCGACGAACTCCGGCGTTAGCCGCGCCATACACTCGGCTTTTCCGCCGGTTCGCGGGCAAACGGCGCTCCAATTCGGGTCGGCCCATTCGCAAGCGCGACAAAACGCCGTTCGCAAATTCAAATTTTGCGGGTACCCGTACAGCGCCGGTTCCGTCGGCCCGAAAAGAACGACCGACGGCCCGCCCTTCATCGCGCGGCGCAGGTGCGTCATTCCGCCCTCGCCGTCGATATGCGACTCGGCGCGTTTAAGCAAAATTTTCACCTCGTCGAGGTTCGTTTTCCCGACCAAATCGACGTCGACGCCCGAGATTCTCGGCGACCGCTCCGGCGAAACGCCCAGCTGAACGAACGTTCGCTCCGGAAACGCGCGCTTCAAGTCGGCGACCAAGCGGACGTAATAATCGAGCGGCCACATCTTTGTGCTTTCCGCCGCCTTCGCGGTCGCGTCGATCCCGCGGTTCAGCGTTACGAACGTTTTGCCGTCGAGCCCGAACTTGCGCAAAACGGAGTCTTCGTCGGTCGGCGCCGGGATTTCGACGTCGAAATCGGTTCCGATCCCCAACATCCCGCCGACGTCCGGCTGTTGGAGACGAACTTGGCCGCGAACGACCGACAGCGCGTTCGCGATTCCGTCCCCGAGCGGCTGCCGAGCGAAAATCAACGGTTGTTCCGCTTCGAACGCTTGGTAAGCGTCGACAAGCGCCGTCAATTTCGGGCAAAACCGCTCGATTCGGGCGCGATCGGCTCGCTCGACCAACGGAAAACGCATCGTCGAAATAAACAAATCGAAACGGCGCGGGTCGAACGGTCGAACGTCGATCGGATCGACGAAAGCGGCGCGCGCGGCGCCCAAACTCTCGGCGAAGAGCGAAAACTTAACCGGCGCGTCCCCGACAAATCGCTTCAAATATCCAAAATAATTCGCCGCAATCAAATAATCGCCGAGCCCGCCGGTAAAATAGAGTCCGACGTTCAACGCGTTTTCGTCCCGATCGCTTGACGAGGCGACGCGTCGAAACGCGCTTCGCGCCGTCCAAAGCGCGAGCCGAAACGCCGTTTTTTGGAAATCGGCGCCGTATAAAGCTCGATATTTCGCGATCTTGCGATTCAATTCGACGTAATAATCGAAACGTTTAAATTTGCTCATCAATCGCCTCCGCGACGCCTCGAAGCGCGTCTTCGACCGAAATAGCGGCCAACCGTTCGCAACGGTCGCAACCGCGCGGACAACGCTCGACGTAAGTCGCCGTCAACCATTCGCACCCGCCCGGACAGGCGCTCGACCCTAAATTAACGTTCTCCGGATACGCGAAAAACTCCTCCGACGTCGGTCCGAAAACAACGACCGACGGCCCGCCGCCGAGGAAACGTCGCAAGTGAACGAGTCCGCACTCGCCGTCGAAATGGCAAATCGCGTCCTTTAGGAGAATTTTAAGCTCCTCAAAATCGGTTTTACCGCGCAAGTCGACGTCGACGCCCTCGATCGTCCAAGTCGCCGAGCTCCCGAGTTGAACGATTTTAACGCCGGGATACTTACGCCGCAACGCCGCGACCAACTCGACGTATTTTTCCAACGGCCAAAGTTTCGTCGCCTCGTTCGGGCGGTCGTTCCCGGCGCCGCGTTGCAGGGTAATATAAGGGCCGTCGGCGAGCCCAAACTTCGCTTTCGTCGCGGCGACGTCCCCGAAAATTTTCGGACGAAAATCGACGCCGACGTTTAAAAGACCGCCCAAGTCGGCTTGCGTCGCCCGATTTTGCCCGTTCAACAAGGAATATTCTCGTCCCAAAAAATAAGCGGGCGAACCGGTTCGATAGTAAATCGAGTTATTTTCAAAAAACGTTCGATAAAACGCGCAAACTTCGGCGATTCTCGGCTCGAGC
This sequence comes from Thermoguttaceae bacterium, assembly GCA_045545275.1. Taxonomy (GTDB): domain Bacteria; phylum Planctomycetota; class Planctomycetia; order Pirellulales; family Thermoguttaceae; genus RUG369. The sequence continues at coordinate 6,637 of JAZQAP010000365.1, forward strand.
CGCTCGAGCTTTGAGCGATTGCAGAAAACAAGTTTCGGAAAACGAACGATTTCCAAATCGACGTCGCAATTTTTAACGCGCGCCGCTTCTCGCGACGAAAGAATTTCGACGTTAAACTCCTGTTCGCGACAAAGATTGCGAATCGCGCCCAGCGACTTGTCGCGATGCGAATAAACGACGATTTGTCGCTTTCCGACAAACGCCGCGTCGAAGGCTCGAATATAATTCAAGGCGAGAATCAAATCGCCTAAACCGCCGAAAATCTCTATTTTAACGCGACATAGGTCGTCGTCGAGCGGTTTTGGACGGCGTTCGCCGACTTTCCATCGATTCAAACCTAAAAATTCCGGAAATCCGAAACCGCGCAAAGCGGCCCAAACGCCAAAACGGAACCCGGCCCTTTTAGACGCGACGCCGTATTTGGCGACGTATTTGTCGATTTTCATCGACGCGTCGTCTAAAAAAGATCGCTTCGGCATAAAATTTCTCCCAATAATCGCTCGATTAAAAGCCCCGACAAACAATTTCCGCAACGCGAACCCAAATTCGCGTCGATTTCTTCGTTTCGGCGGCGGCGAAACTCGTCGTCCCGGCGTCCTTAATTAATATCGGCCAAGAAAAAGCCGCTGAAATCCTCAAAGTCGCTTCGTCGCTATATTAATATAAGGGGAAAATCGTCGCTATCGTCGATTTTAAGAAAGAACGTTCGCGACGTCAAGCCCGGTTCCGAGGCGCGGCGCGAACGTTTTTGAGGATTTTCAATTTTACGCGGTCGTTATTTTCAAAGTTTTTTCGCTGTTTTAACTTTGAAAGAACTTCCCCTGCCAAGAATCGCGACGGCGGAAAACGACGTCGACGGCGTTGCGGGCCGCGTGTTTCTTCGCCGTCCAATCGGGCGCCAACAGATACGGCTCCGACGCTTCCCCGGAAATCCGCTCGATCACCGTCTCCGGCGACTGCAGCTCCAAAAAGTCGACGACCGCCTCCGCGTAATCGCTCAACGCCGGCGGCTCGACCTCGCCGGCTTCCCAAAGTCGCGCCAGTTTCGTGTTCCGCACGACGTAAAGATGGTGAAGTTTTAACGAATGGAAGCCCAACTCGGCGACCAGCCGCGCCGTCCGCCGCATATCGTCGCGAGTTTCGCCGGGCGCTCCCAAGATGACGTGCGTTCCGAGCCGCAAGCCGCGCTCTTTCGCCCGTCGAACGGCGTCGACGAACGTCGCGACGTCGTGTCCGCGGTTGAAGAATTTCAGCGTCGCGTCGTTGGCCGACTGGAGCCCGATTTCGAGCGCGAGCCATTTTTCGCGAGCGATTTCGGCCAACAGGTCGAGAACCGGGTCGGCGAGCGCGTCCGGGCGAGTGCCGATCGCCAAACCGACGATCTCCGGACGACGCAGAGCGACCTCGTATTTGCGGCGCAATTCGTCGAGCGGCGCGTGCGTGTTCGTCGACGGCTGAAAATACGCGATAAAGCGCTCGACGTCGAAACGGCGGCGGAGTTGGCGGATTCCGTCGTCGAGCTGCGCGTCGAGGTCGTCGAGTCCGAAAAAGCGGCCCGGGCTGAAACTGACCGCGTCGCAGTAAATACAGCCGCCGCGTCCGACCGTTCCGTCGATGTTTGGGCAAGAAAAATGAGCGTCGACGCTAATTTTGCGGACGATTCCGCCGAACTCGCGTTTAAAATAGGCGCTTAGGGGAAAATAACGCGCCCCGGAACGCCGCCAAAACGGAACGCCGTCGCCGCCCATTTTTCCCGTTTCCTCCATTTTACTCGTCTCGTCTTTCTCGCTCAAACCGCCGTTTCTCTCGGACGTCGACGCGGCGCGCTTTCTCAACGTCGAAAAAACGCGACGCGACCGCGTCATTAGCAACAAAATCAAATACGGACGCCGCCCTTATTAATAACGTCGAAACGCAAGCGAACGCCGCCCTTCGTAATATGTTGAAACGCAAACGAACGACGCTCTTATTATTAATATAACGTTGAAACGCAAGTTAACGCCGCCCTTATTAGTAACGTCGAAACGCCGTTCAGCGTTCGTCGCGCAAAGCGCCGTTAGCGTTAAAATCGTCGGCAAACGCTAAATAACGCCGTCTTCCGACGTCAAGCCGTTTCCGGCATAAAGGTCGGCAAGACGACGCCGTTGCGCGGGCCCGCTTCGCCGCGAACTTGCGCGACGTGAATCTCGGTGTTCTTCGCCCCGAGCGCGTACATCGCGGCGCGGAGTTCCTTCGCGTCGGTCGGAATCAGGAAGATCGGCGACCACTTCCCTGCGTACCGGTTCAGCTCCGTTCGAATCAACGCGGCGGCTTGCGCTTCGGTTCGCGCGGCGCCGGGGCCGACCATCGCGCTCCCCGGGTCTTTTACCGAGCCGACGAAACCGCAAATCTCGCCGGTCGCGTCGTCGACCAAAACGCTAAGCCCCCAAATCCCGTCCTTATTTTCGATAAAATACGCAAAGTCTTTCGAGCGGTCGATCCCGTAAATCTCCGTTTCGAGCGCGACCAACGCCGGAACGTCCTCGGGAACCGCCGGGCGAATCGTCGTTCCGGCGGGCGCGTCGACCGGGAAGCCTTCGGGCGGAACGGCGACCGTCATGTCTTGGAAAACGGCGGTCGGAACGAACCCGGCGCGGTTGTACGACGAGAAAGAGTCGAGGTTCATCGCGCTCGACACCAAGCGCAACGGCTGATTGCGACGCTCGGCGACGTCGACGATATACTTCAAGAGCTTCGACGAGACCTTGCGCCCGAAATACTCCGGCGCGACCGTCATAATCCCAAGCGAGACGTGCGTCGGTCGCGGGTGAAAGAAGCAGGAACCGGCGATTTTCCCCGTCTCGGCGTCCTCCGCGACGACGCAGCAATCCGGGTCGAGCGCGTCGTAAACCCGAGCGTAAAGGGTCGCCGCCTCCGCCGACGGAACGACTTCGAACCCGCGATTCTTCTTGTACCAAACGTTCAGCGAGTCGCAAATCAACGCCGCGACCGCCGCGTCGTCCTCCGCTTTCTTCAACCGAATCAAAATGTTCGCCATCGGCGCCGCCGTCCTTTCTTACTTTTTTTACGCAATCCGCGTTATTCTTACCGTTTTGCCAATTTAGCGACTTTCGCCGCCCTCGCTATTCTTCTTAGGTCTCCGTCGCAAGCGAACGCAAACGCCGCCGGTTTCGCTTCCCCAACCCGCTCAAATTTCCCCGTTTCACTTAATCACGTGGAACGCCCAAAGCCCGAACGCGACCGGCGCCGCGAGGAGAAGCGAGTCGTAAATGTCGAGGAAACCGCCGAAACCGGGCACGTTCGTTCCCGAGTCTTTACGCATCACGTCGCGCTTGATCAGCGACTCGGCCAAGTCGCCGAGCATTCCGGCCAACCCGACCGCGAGCCCGTAAATAACGACGCCGACCCAAGTCGTTTGCGACGGAGAGCCGGTCGCCGACGGGAAAAGAACCGCGACGGAGAGCCAAGCCCCCAAAATCGCGAACGCGATCCCGCCGACCGCCCCTTCGATCGTTTTGCCGGGACTCAAACTCGGCGCCATCTTATGTCGCCCGATCAGCCGCCCGACGGTATACGCGCCGACGTCGCACAATTTCGCGACGATAATCATCGACACCAACGCCGGAACTCCGTACGCGATGCGCAACATCACCAGAAACGACCCAAGCAAGCCGACGTAAACGATCGCGAACACGGCGCCGGTCAGGTTGATCAGGTGCCCGCCCGGGAGTTTGAAGCGGAGCATTTCGCCGACGAACGCGATCAGAACGCCCGCCGCGATCGCAAGGAGCGTATGAACGCTCGCGAACGCCGCCGTCTTCCACTGCGCGCCGTCCGAAAACGCCCAAAACGACCGCGACGCCAACTCGCCGCGCCCGTCGAACTCCGCGTTTCGGCCCCCGACGCTCTTTTCGCTCCTTTCGGCGTCTTCGTCCGCTTCCGCCGCGTCGCCCTGCAGAGAACGCAACGCGACCGACGCCGTTTCGAGCGCTTCGAGCGCGCGAGCGATTTCCTCGTCTTTTTTCGCGTCCTCGTCGGTCGTCTCTTCGTCGACGAGCGTTTGCGGCGGCGGGTCGGCGAGCGCCCGTTCCAGCTCGATCAAGAGCGGAAGCGAGTTGTAACTCGACGCCCAAGAGAGAAGAATCGTCCCGAAAACGCCGAAATAAATCGTCGTCCGACGCGGGTAAATCCCTCCGGCGTTCAACAAAAGGAGCGCTTCTTTGCAAAGGAAGTAAACGCAAATCAAGAAGAACGGAATCAACGCCAACCCCGGCGCCGGAGCCTTCGCGTCGAGATAACAAAGCCCGACCAACGCCGCGACAACCGGAATCCCGATCGACAAACGCCAAATTAACATCGCTCGACCCAACCTATCGATATTTCTAACGCCGACCGCCGCGCCGTCCGTCGAACGCTCGGCGATTAACGTCGTTTGCTGCCGTCAAAATGACCGGACGACGCCGCGCGCCTTTTTCGACGTCGCGACGCGTCGCTCCGACGGCGATTATACTTGCTTTCGCGTCATAATTCTAGTCTTCCCCCAACCTTTTTCGTCTTTTTTTCTCAAAATTTTACCGCCGCGCTCTCTTTTTCGGCTCGACCCGCCCGCGTTCCCAAACGGGTTTCCGTTAAATTCATTAAAGGGCGTTTTTTCGTCAACAGAATTAATAAAAACGGTCGTTTTGTGAAAAATTCGAATTGATTTTTTACCGTCTCCGTCTATTCTTAATAATTAGCGGAGGTTTGCGTTTTCGACGCGCCGCGACGTTCGTTTCCGCGTTGGATTCCGCTCGAAAATTCTCCCTAAGCCGTCGTTCGTTTTCCGTTCGGTCGGCTCGCCTTCCGGGGCTAATATCGCGACGCCGACCGGCGGTTCCCTCGGCGACGCTTCACGCTTCTCTTTATCGTCGTCGAACGCTCCGGCGCCGCGACGCGCGAAATCGGTTCGCCGCCCTTTCGCGTTTTGATCATTACACGCCGTCCGAGTTCGTCGTCGACGCGAGCCGAACGGTTCGGAGACTGCGATGCAAGACGTTTTGTCGTTCGAAGTGCTAACGTTAAAGGAATTGGGCGCGATCGCCTCCGAAGCTCGCGTTCCTCGTTGGAGCCGTCTTAAAAAAGCGGAGCTGATCGACAAGCTCCTCGCCGCCGGAATCGTTCCCCCGACCGTCGCGGAACTCGCCGCGCGCCGTCAAGTCGAACGCGAAGAACGCCTCGCGCAAGCCGCTCCGATCGCCCCGCCGACCTTCGACGCGGCCGAGCGTTCGTTCTCGACGCCGGAAACAACGGAAACGACGTTCGAATCGCCGACCAAGAACGACGGCGCGTTAAACGCCGCGCCCCCAACAAACGCGATCGAAGACGTCCCGTTCGCC
>JAZQAP010000366.1:0-1626 GCA_045545275.1 Thermoguttaceae bacterium
CGACCGTAAGTCGACCGTAAGTCGACCGTAAGTCGACCGTAAGTCGACCGTAAGTCGACCGTAAGTCGACCGTAAGTCGACCGGCAGTTGACCGGAAGTTGACCGGAAGAGTTTTAAAAATAAAACGGCAAGAAATAAAAAAAGGAACGCCGAAACGTTCCTTAATTCGAAATGAGAACGCTGGGGCTCGAACCCAGGACCTACGGATTAAAAGTCCGTTGCTCTACCAACTGAGCTACGTTCCCACGCGACAAAAGCCGCAAAGGAGAAACAAAACGTCGCCGCGAAACGAAAACAAAACGCGAAACGTTTAATGAGAACGCTGGGGCTCGAACCCAGGACCTACGGATTAAAAGTCCGTTGCTCTACCAACTGAGCTACGTTCCCAGTTCAAAGGTAACAAACTTCGGAAAACGTCGTTCGTTCAATGAACACGTGTATTATAGCCGACTTTCGCGGTTTGTCTAGCGACTTTTTAAAATTTTTTGCAAACTTTTTCCGCCGCCGCGCAACGTTCGTTTTTAAAAGGGCGCAAGGGAAGAAAACGGAACGGCTTCGAGCTTTTTTCGTTTAGCGTCGGGGCGAAAAGCGCTTCGAATCCGGACGTTTTTCGTTAACCTCGTCGTTAGCTTCGGCGCGGGAACGGTTTCGAGGCGTTCGTCGCTAGCGTCGGCGCGAATCGACGCTTGAGCGTTCCGCAAAAAAAAAACGGGAAAACGTTGGACGAAACGTTTTCCCGAGGAAACCGGAAGCGAACGTTAGGCGTTAGTTGACCGGCGTTTGCGGTTGATCGTAATCGAATTCGCGCCAAATCATCGGACGACGGTGGCGCGACTCGATGCGGAGAACGACTTCGCCGTTGACGAAAATCCGCACCGTTCCGCTCGATTGGCTGACCGCGATCGCGACCGCGTTCGTCTTGCGGCTAACCGCGGCGGCGGCCCAGTGTCGCGACCCGAGTCCTTTCGACAAGGTGATCATCGCCGTCGACGCGTCCAAAAGTCGGCACGACGCCGCGACGACGCCGTCCAGCGCGACGACGAACGCGCCGTCGAGTTGCGCGATTTCTTTGATTCCTTCGCGAACTCGCGGGTCGAAAAGGTTGCGCTCCTTGCACTTATAACCGCGCACCGGGTCGAAACCCGCCGGTTTGCTCTCCGCCAAGACGTTCTTCGTGTCGCCGACGACGAAAAGCGTCCCGACCGCTTTGCCTTCGCGACCGTCGCGACCGATTTCGAGCGCCAAGTCGACGACCGTTTTCAGCGTTTTGAGCGGCACCTTCGTTTCGATCTTGCGCAACTCTTTGCCGGACAGCTTTTCCAAGTGTTCGCCGAGGTTCAACACGCTGATCGAGTCGAAGCTGTCGTCGTCGAAGCCGTTGTAAAGGGCGACGACGCGCGAGCCGTGCGGGAAGAGGTCGTCCGCGACCGCTTCGAGAATCGCCTGCGTCATTCGCTCGTAAACCGGCGCGTCGTCCGGAAGATTGAGGACGACCGTTTTAACGCCCGCCTCTTCCGCGCCTTCGAGGATTTCGCGGTTGGTCGCCGCCGCGACGAAGTAGGAGTCGCCGAAAAACTTTTTCAAGCGGCGCCAGTCGATCGACGCGTCGAAGAGGAGCAGAATTCC
>JAZQAP010000367.1:0-3787 GCA_045545275.1 Thermoguttaceae bacterium
CGTCGACGGCGAAACGACCGACGGCCTCACCGGCGCGGAAATCGGCGCCCTCCTGCAGGGCGAAGTCGGCCAACGAGCGACGCTGACCCTTCGTTCGCCGGTCGACGGAACGCTCCGTCGCGTCGTCGCGGTTCGCCGTCAAATCGACGTTCCGAGCGTCGAAGACGTTCGCCTCCTCGACGCGCCGGGCCGAGTCGGCTATTTCCGCGTCGTCTGTTTCCAAAAAACGACGGCGACCGAAATGATCGCGGCGATCGACGAACTTTCGCGCCTCCAAATGGAGTCGCTCGTCGTCGACCTGCGCCAAAATCCGGGCGGGCTCCTGCAGGAAGCGATCGACGTTTCCGACCTGTTCCTCGACTCCGGCACGATCGTTCGGACGCGCGGACGGAGCGGCGACCATTCCTATTCGGCGACCCGAACGAGCCTTGGCTCGACGCCGTTGGTCTTGCTCGTCGACGAAAACAGCGCGAGCGCGTCGGAAATTTTCGCCGGCGCGATGAAGGAAAACGGACGCGCCGTCGTCGTCGGAACGCAAAGTTACGGCAAGGGCACCGTTCAAGCGATCGTTCAGCTTTCCTGTCCGACGCAAACGGCGAAACCGATCGCGGGCTTGCGTTTGACGACCGAAAAGTTTTACTCGCCGAACGGGTTCGCTTACGGCGGCGTCGGCGTCCTCCCGCACGTTCGAGTCGAACTTCCGGAAAATCCGGAAAACGCCGCGTCGTTCGCCGCGACGAATCCGACGTACTCGAACGCCGCCGTCGCGACCGAAACAACGAACGCCGATTACGCCGAATTTAACGACGACGCCAACGAAGTCGACGCCGACCCGTTCCTCGCCGCCGCCGTTCGGGAAGCGAACCGTTTGTCGACGCGCCGCCAAAGTTCGCGTTTCTCGACGCGTTCGCAAGCCGCCGCGTCTCCGACGACCGCGCCGCCCCGTCGCGCCGCGCCTCGCTTCGTCGGCGTCTCGACGGAGCGTCCTTAACGATCGCGACTAATTTAACGGTTTTTTACCGTTTAACGGCTAATACTCGCCGGTTCGACGAACGCGCTTAACGCTCGCCGAACGCGTCCGCGCCGCCGATTTCGGTTCGTCGAAGTCGGCGGCGCGGCGTTTCTTGCCTTCGACGCTTCGTTTCCTCCCCTTTCTTCTCCGACTTCCCGCCCCCAAAGCGACAAAAAAAGAAAAAAGCGCGCGACCGACAAAATCGCTCTTGACCTCGCCGCTCGGTTTCTTAAAATAAAGAGAACGCGTTTTCGTTCGAAACGTTCGGCGACTCCGGCGTTTCGAACGTCGCGACCGTCAAAGTCGCCGTTTTTCGCCCTTTTTTCCCCGTTTGCGTCGTCGGCTTCGCTTTCGCGATTTCGGAACGCCGCCGTCCTCCGACGACGCGCCGTTTTCCCCGATTTTGTCAATATTATTAATAGAGCGCGTTCCCGAGCCGCTTTTCCTTTGTTTGCCTCCGCTTTTCACCGTCCTTAACGTTGTCGAGAACCGCCCGATGAAAATGCTTTCCCGCGCCGAAGCCGACGAAATTCGTTTGGCGGCGATTTCCCGCGTTACGATAATCGGCGCTTTAACCAACGTCGCGCTGACGGCGTTGAAAACCGGCGTCGGCTTTCTCGGCGGCTCGTCCGCGCTCGTCGCCGACGGTTTGCACAGCCTTTCCGACTTGACGACCGACGCGATCGTTTTGATCGGCTCCCGCCTCGGGTCGCGCCCCGCCGACGCGACCCATCCGAACGGACACGCGAAAATCGAATCGCTCGCGACGCTCCTCGTCGCGCTCGCGCTCGCGCTCGTCGGTTTCGAGCTCCTCCGTTCCTCGGTCGCGAAAATCGGCGCGTCGCTCGACGGCGACGGCGGCGAACCGTTCCGACGTTGGGCCCTCTATTGCGCGCTCGGCGTCGCTTTGCTCTCGATCGTCGCGAAAGAGGCGCTTTACCGCGCGACCGTTTCGGTCGGACGGCGAACGCGGTCGACGGCGGTCGTCGCCAACGCTTGGCACCATCGAAGCGACGCGCTTAGCTCGATTCCGACCGCGTTGGCGATCGGAGGCGTTCTCGCGTTCGGGCCGAATTTCGCCTTTCTCGACCCGGTCGGCGCGATCGTCGTCGCGTTCATGATCCTCAAAACGGCGTTCGACGTCGCCCGACCGACCGTCGCGACTCTTTGCGACGCGTCCGCCGACGCGCAAATCGTCGACGCCGTTCGCAAAATCGCGCTCGAAAACGCCGCGATTCAATTTCCGCACAAAATCCGAACGCGCCCGCTCGGCGGCGCCCTTTACGCCGCGCATCTGCACGTTCTCGTCGACCCCGAAACGACCGTTCGCGACGCGCACCGCCTATCGCACGAACTCGCCGCGGAAATCCGAACTCGCGTTCCGGCGATCGTCGAAACGACGATTCACGTCGAACCGTTCGACGAACGTCGCGCCGCCGCCTCGACGACGCGCGAGTTCCCTTCCGAACGTTGACGTTTTCAAAAAACCGACTCTTTTCAATTAAAAGACCAACATTTGAGAAACGACGATGAAATTACTCCCGCGTTACGCATTTTTCCAAACGTTGAAAATATTCGCCGTCGCTCTCGCCGCGACGACGGTCGGGCTCCTTTTCTTTTTGATCGTCGAAACGTCGCTCAAACGCGGGCTGCCGATCGCGCTTCCGCTGCGGATGACGCCCTATATGTTGCCGGACATTTTATCGAAGACGCTGCCGATAGCGTCGTTAATTTCCGTTACGTTCTTTTTTTCCCGAATGGCGAGCGCCAACGAAATCATCGCGTTAAAGGCGTTGGGAATCGCTCCTTGGCGCGTTCTTTTCCCGGTTTGGCTCTTTATGTTCTTCGTCAGTTTGTCGAGCGTTTGGCTGAACGACCTGTCGATTTCTTGGAGCCGCCAACAGATGACGCGAACGCTCCTCGAAGGATTCGAGTCGACGATTTTAGCGCAACTCCGCGAAGAAAACCGTTTCGCGACGCCGAACGGCGATTACGTCGTCGAAGCGTCGGAGGTAACCGAAGACGGTCTTCTCGTCAACCCGACGTTTTCCGCCAAAGGAGGCGAACTCACCGGCTCGGCCGAAACGGCGAAACTCGAAGTCGATTACGACGCGACGCGCCCGGTCGTTTATGTTTTGCTTTATAACACGGAATTCTACACGGAGAATATTGAACTCAAATTTTCGAAATCGTTCGTTTTAACCCTTCCGCTCGACCAATTTTTCCGTTCTTCTTACCGCGTCGACCCGTCGGCGGCGAAAATCAAAGAGGCGCTGGCCGACTTGAACGAAGAACGGGAGCGGAACCGACGGCGGCTCGCGTCGACGGCGATTTTCGCTTTTCTTCGCGGCGACCTTCAAGAAACGTCGAGTCCGGTTTGGAAGGAGCGCGTTCCTTTTGAGGAGCGAATCGCCGACCGCGAAAATCGTTATCGCTTAATCGTTCCGCGCGTTTGGGCGTCCGGTTTTTCTTGTTTCTTTTTCGCTTGGGTCGGGGCGCCGTTCGCGATTTGGTTCAACAAAGCGGACTACACGGCGGCGTTTTTCGCTTGTTTTTTACCGGTTTTGGTCGTTTATTACCCGCTTTTTATGTTTGGTCTCGAAGGCGCGAAAAGCGGCGTCGTTTCGCCGATCGTCGCTTGGACGGGAAACGTCGCGCTTGGAATCGTCGGTTTTTGGCTCCTAAAAAAGATTCACTAAACGCCGCGTTTTCCCCAAGTCAACGCCAAACCCAACCCGTTCGCCCTTTTTTCCTTAAAATCGTTAAATTTTTTGC
>JAZQAP010000368.1:0-3641 GCA_045545275.1 Thermoguttaceae bacterium
CGGCGCTTCCGGCTCAACCTCGGCGGAATCGACGAATTGCGAAGCCGCGACCGACGCTTCCGCTTCAACCTCCGCGGAATCGACGAATTGCGAAGCCGCGACCGGCGATTCCGGCTCAACCTCGGCGGAATCGACGAATTGCGAAGCCGCGACCGGCGCTTCCGGCTCAACCTCGGCGGGCGCAACCGCTTGTTCGCCCCCAACGCCGTCGTTCGCAACCCCTTTAATTTTCCCGCTTAACGTCAACGCCTTACGAATCCAAACGCGGTCGGCAAGCGCCAATCTACGCAACGGGTAACGGTAAAGCGTCCCCCGCGCCGAGCGAAAAAAAGCGAATTCCGTCGAGCGCGCGCTTAACTCGATTTCAAGAGCCGCTTTGACGACAATTTTTCCCTCGTCGTTTATCCACTCCCTAATACATTGCCGTTGTTTAAGTTGCGCGTCATTTTTTAAGGTTGCGTCCTCGGTTGAACAAAACGTCGAAGCGTCTTGCTTTCGCTCGTCGACGTCGTCGTTTCCGTTCGTTTTCTCTCCCTCGGCGCTAACGTTATCCGATTTATTTTCAACAACTTGCGTCCCCTCCGAAAACGTCTTTCGAGCGTTCGTTTCATCGAGCGCGTTTTCCGTCGAAATTTTCGACTTTCGAGCGTCGTCAAGCCCGATTTCAGCGTCCGGCGGCGACTTTTCCGATCTCCCCTCGTCGACGAGCGCGTAACCCATTGTTTTATCAAAACTTACGCCGTTTTTTCTCTCGCGTTTCTCCGTCGCCGCGTCGCCGGCGTACAACGAGTCGGCTCGACGCGCTCCGCCGGTCAGTTTTGTCTTTTCAACCGCTTGTTTTTTCTTTTTGCGCCGGAAACGCTTATGCGTCAACACGCGAACAACGTTACGCCAAACGCACGCCAAGCTCCTCCACCTGAAAATTTGCATCGTCGCCCTCTCCTTCGCGCTCCCTTCGACCGCCAAATTTACGCTCATATTTCATATATCAAACCTTCTTCTTATTCTACCCAACTTTTTTCAATTTTTCAACTCGTCGAAGCGCAACGTTTGACGTCCGACGTCCCGTCTAGGTTAATTTTTGCGCCAACCGATCGTTAAAATCCTATTTTTCATTTCATTCCTCCCAAAGTTCCTCTTGCGCCTTCCGAAAAAATCCGCTACAATCGTTTCGATTCCTACACTTTCCTTTAAAATCAAAGAAAGGTAGCCAATGGATAACGTTCTTTGCATGAAATGGGGAACGAAATTTTCCGCCGAGTACGTTAATATACTTGCGTCGCGCGTAAAACGGCATTTGTCGCGCCCGCACCGCTTCGTTTGCTTTACCGACGATCCGACCGGTTTGCGACGCGACGTCGAAATTCGTCCGCTTCCGGAAATGACCGGACTTGACGGTCGCCCCGAACGCGGCTGGCGCAAGTTGACGCTTTTCCAAGAAAAACTCGCCGACGTCGAAGGAACCGCGCTGTTTCTCGATCTCGACGTGGTAATTCTCGACTCGCTCGACCCGTTTTTCGAAGTTCCGGGCGAGTTCCGCATCGTCGAAGACTGGAATTTACCCGGCAAAAATATCGGCAATTCCTCGGTTTTTCGCTTCGAAGTGGGGAAACATCCGGAAATTCTCGATTATTTCCTCAAAAACCGCGACGCCGTGTACGCGGAACACCGCAACGAACAGGCTTACTTAAGCTGGGCGGCGCGACGCGGCGGATTTTTCGATTATTGGGACGCGAATTGGTGTTTGAGCTTCAAAAAACATTACATGCGTCGTTTCCCATTAGGCTATTTTTGCGAACCCAAGCGCAGACAAGGAGTTAAGATCGTCGTTTTTCACGGAAATCCTCATCCGGACGGCGTTCGAACCGGTTGGCGCGGCGCTTGGGGGTTGCGCGCCGTCAAAAAGACGCCGTGGCTCGCCGAGAATTGGTCGGAAATTCCGCTTGAAGAATAACGCATTAATTCTTTTACGTCAGGGTTTAACGCAAAAAGAACGGCGCGCGTTCGAAGGGCGTCGACAGCGCGCAAAGGACGAACGCCGTTTCCGCGTCGGTCGAAACATTCGAACGCCACAAGCCGTCGTCGCCGCGTCGCGACAACAAATTCGGATAAGCTCGCCTCGCCCAACGCGCCCAACGTTCTTTTGACGCCGCGTCGCGAGCCGAACGCCAATACGCGAGCGCGGCGTAAAATTCGCCGTAAAAATAATATTCGATTCGCGTCGTCGGCAAGCGCGGAATCTCGTTCGCCGCGTTCGCCTCCGTTTCTCTTCGTTCCGAACTATTTGTCGCCCTAGGCTTTACGCCGACGCTCGACGCGATCGGCGCCGTCTTTTCCAAATAACGAAACGCCGCCGCGACCGCCTTCGAATCGTCGGCGCCTCCGGACTGCAGCGCTAAAATCGCCGCCGCCGTTCGCGCGATTCCGCTCGGTCCGTCCAACGTCATATACCGAAAACCGCCGTCCGAGTTTTGACAACGCTCGACGTAAGCGACGGCTTTTTCGACGGTTGCGTTTGGAACAAAAATTCCCGCGTCCCTTGCGGCGCGCAACGCGGAAAGTTGACAAACGGTAACGGAAAGATCGGCGACCGGAACGTTTTTCGGTTCGTAACGCCAACCGCCGTCGGCGTTTTGAGCGCGAACAATCAACTCGACCGCCGCGCGCGTCCGTTCGCGAATCTCCGATCGCTCGTCGCGCGTTCCCGCTCCAAGAGTCGCGGCGAGAAACATGGTCGCGAACCCGTGCCCGTACATTAACTTGCGTCCTTTTTCGCGAAAATTGGCGACGAAGCCGTCAATTTCGTTTTTCGACAAACCGTTTTCTTTCAAATAATTAAGAATCGTCCTATCGTTCAAATCGCCGCCTTTTGTTTCCGCGTCAAAAGAATGCGACATAATATAGCCGATAATTTTTTCTAATTCGCCGCCGAACCGTCCGCGACCGGGCGCGCTTCCCGCCGCCAAGAACGCAAGACCGCACAAACCGGCGACGCCGGGATCGCGTCCAAACAATTCGGCGTCGGAACCAAAGGAACCGTCGAGGTTTTGGCGCGCCGCCAAGGCATCCAAACTTGCGTCGATCGCTTCGAGCGCCGACGTCGGAAGCGCGACCAAATCGGCGTCGAATCTCCAATCTTCGCGAAACCAATCGACGACCGCCTCCTCTGCTAAACGCTCGTTAATTTCTTTTAAACCGTCGAGTTGCGACGCAATCTTTTCCGCCGATTTCAGAGTCGCCGTTTGGGCGCCGCTTGAACGCCAAGAGGACGCGACGCTTCCCAAGACCGCCAAGGCCCCCAAAACGACGCGTCGTCGCTCAATCGCAACCGGAAGTCGCCGCTCGATTTCCGTAAAATTTCGTTCGACGGCGCCTCGCGTCGTCGCCCCGCGCTCTCTTCTCCCTATTTTCATCGTTCGTCTCGACGCAAAAACGGCTCGACCGGAACGCCGATATCCGCGACGTAAAGTTCGCCGACGTAATCTTTTGCCGCGTCGACCAAAAGCCCGGGTTTCGCGACGGCGAGCGTCGTCGTTAACCTAGCGCGAACGGCGTCGGTTGCGACCGTCCCGTCGTCGGCGTTCAAACCGCTAGGAATGTCGACGGCGTAAACAGGTTTTCCAGAACAGTTTAGCGCTTCG
>JAZQAP010000369.1:0-28091 GCA_045545275.1 Thermoguttaceae bacterium
TCTTTTTCCGGCGCGTCGCGAAGCGCCCAGAAGAGGAAAATCGCGCCGCTCATACTCAACGCCGCCGGAACCAAGAAGCAGTAATGCCAACCGAACCCGACGACGAACGAGTTCAAAATGAAGACCAACCCGGCGCCAAGCGAGTGCGAAATGTTCCACGTCGCGAACTTGACCCCGTGTTCGCGCGGCGCGAACCAGTGCGTCAAACTCTTAGCGCAGGGCGGGAACCCCATCCCTTGCACCCAACCGTTGATAATCCAAAACGTCCCGATGACCCAAGCGAGCTTCGTCGCGCCGATCGATTCCGGAGCGACGCCGCAGAAGACGTTCGTCGACGCGGCCAAGAAAAGCCCGATCGACATAAAGTAACGCGGATTGACGCGGTCGCTCCAAATCCCGTTGACGAAACGCGAAACGCCGTAAAGAACGCCGTGAATCGTCAAGAAAAGACCGAGCGTCGTCTTCGTAACGCCGACCTCTTCGAGGCCCGGCATCGCCATCGTGATCGATTTGCGAACGAAGTAGAAGAAAATGTACCCGATCATCGTCCCGAACAGGATGCGCCAACGCCAATATTCGTATTGCGAGTCGGGGCGCGCCGGTTGCGGGGTCGCGGTGTTTGCGAGTTGCGGAGAAGACATAAATTCGCTTTCCTTATTCTAAAATTGCAACAATAAATTTCTAAAAAACGGAACAAAACGACGCCGGCGCCCTCGCCCGCTCGACTTTTCGCCGTCGGGAGAAAGCGTCGCGTTTCGCCGTTTTACGCAAACCGCGTATTTTTACTTTTTCTTCGTTTTCGCTTCGACGAGCAAGTCGGCGAGGACGGAGATGTCGTCGAGAACGAGTTCCGGCGTCCACCCGGCTTCTTTGAGCGTTTCGAGCGTCGCTTCGCCGGTGAGAACGAGGACGCCCGGAATCTTGGCGCGGCGAGCCATTTCAAGGTCGGTGTAAATGCGGTCGCCGACCATCATGATTTCGTCGCGTTCGAGGCCGTATTTATCCATAACGCCGCCGATGGTCGCCGGGTCGGGTTTGCCCGGAACCGCTTCCGGTTTGCGTCCGGTAACGTTTTCGATCAACGCTTGAACGGCGCCGCAGTCGACGAGAATCGTTTCTTGGTCGGTCGGGCAGACCGTGTCCGGGTGCGTCGCGATATACGGTTTGCCCTTGCCGATCCAATAGGTCGCTTTGCAAAGACGGTCGTAGGTGAGCGTCGTGTCGAACGCGACGACGACCAAATCCGGCTCGTCTTTTTCGTTGTATTCGTCGATCAGCGTATAACCTTGTTCGGCGAACTCTTCGCGGAGCGACGCCGTCCCGAGGACGTAAACTTTCTTGACGTTCGGGTAGTTTTTGCGGAGGAAGAAATACGTCGCCGTCGCGGAGGTCGAAACGTTGTCCGGCGTCGCTTTGAGGTTCAAGCTCAAAATCTTTTTGAGGTAATCCTTCGCGCTTTTCGACGAGTTGTTCGTCAGGTAGGTGTACCCGATCCCGAGCTTTTCGAGCGTTTCGAAAACGCCGGGCGTGAATTCGAAGAGCGTGCCGCCCTTGTAAATCGTGCCGTCCATATCGAAGGCGACGTGCTTAATTTTCGTCAAATCGACGGTCGGGTTGATATAGTGAACCGGGTAATGATCGTTTTTCGCGTCGAGCATTCGGGAAGCTCCTTTCAAAAAAACTCGCTTTCGCCGCTTCCGACGAGAAACGAGAAAACAGCCGACAAAGGCGACGCGGTCGACGCTAAAAATTCCGGCGAACCGCGACGGAGAGAAAAACCTATTATACATCGTCGGAACGGAAATTTCACCCCCCCGAACGCCGAAAAAACCGGCGTTTTTTAGAAAAATCTAAAAAAAGACAACGCGCCAACCTTTTTATTTCACCCATTTACCCCAACCCGCTTCTTTTATCGCCCATTCGAGTTATCTCCGCCTTACTTCGCGGTTAATAGGAACGCTTCCCCTTAACAAAACTCCGCTAGGCGCTATAATAATAAGGATAAAAATTTTCGCTCGCTCGCCGTTTTTTAAAACGAAACGCGACCGAGCCGTTCCCGTCGGGCCCTCTCGTTTGGAAGGAAGCGTTATGACCAGTCGACTCAACACGATCGAAGAAGCGATCGAAGCGTTCAAAAAAGGCGAAATCGTTATCGTTATGGACGACGAAGACCGCGAAAACGAAGGCGATTTCATCTGCGCCGCCGAAAAAACGACGCCGGAACACGTCAACTTTATGCTGAAACACGGTCGCGGTCAAACGTGCGTTCCGCTCCTGCCGGACACGTGCCGCCGCCTCAACTTGACGCAAATGGTCAAGGACAACACCGCGCCGCTTCAAACGGCGTTCACCGTTCCGGTCGACCATAAAACCGCCCGCACCGGCATCACCGCGCAAGAAAAAGCGACGGCGGTTCGCGCGTTGGCCGACCCGAACTCGCAAATTTCCGACTTCGTGCGCCCGGGCCACTTGTTCCCGTTGGAAGCGAAGGAGGGCGGCGTTTTGCGTCGCGCCGGACACACCGAAACGGCGGTCGACTTGGCGCGCTTGGCCGGTCTTTTCCCGGCGGGTCTGTTGACGGAAATCCTCGACGAAACCGGCGACCGCGCGACGACGGAAGAACTTTTCGAAATGGCGGAGCGTTTCGGCTTGAAGATTATTTCGGTCGCCGAATTGATCAAGTACCGTCGCCAACGCGAAAAGATCGTCGAGCGCGTCGCGGAGGCGAATCTTCCGACGAAATACGGCGACGGAAAGATTCTCGCTTACAAGATCAAATACGAAGAAGGCGAACCGATCGCGATCGTTTACGGCGACCTTTCTTCGCAAGAGGCGCCGCTCGTCCGCCTGCACTCGTCGTGTTTTACCGGCGACTTGGTCGCGTCGTTGCGTTGCGACTGCGGCGACCAGCTCCACTTGGCGCTGAAAAAGATTCAAGACGAAGGCGGCGTCGGCGTGTTGGTTTATCTTCCGCAAGAGGGGCGCGGCATCGGCTTGACGGAAAAGATTAAGGCGTACAAACTGCAAGACGGCGGTATGGACACGTGCGAAGCGAACCTCGCGCTCGGCCACGGCGTCGACCTGCGCGACTACGGCGTCGGTATTCAAATCTTGAAAGACTTGGGCTTGCATAAAGTTCGCCTGATGACGAACAACCCGAAAAAAGTCGAAGCGTTCGTTTACGACGGTTTCGATTTAAGCGTCGTGGAGCAGGTTCCGCTCGTCGCGCCGTGCAACAAACACAACCGCTTCTATATGGAAACGAAGCGCGACAAAATGGATCATACGCTCGAAGAGATGTGATTCGCCGTTCGCAAACCGTCGATAATCGCCGCCGTTAGACTTCTTTAAGTATTGTCCGGCGGCATTTTTATTTTTCGTAGAAGAATTTCTTGTAAAACTCTTCTTCCGACATAAAAATAAACGAGTCAGGCCATCCGTCAGCCAATCGATGAATATTTCTACGAGTTAATTCTGGTAACTTCGTTGAAGTTAAAATTACACAAGGCGAGCGTAAAATATTAGGAGGTTCGCTTAAAATATCAATCGAGCCGCTTATTTTATTATATATTCCCTTTTTTAAGCGGGAATCAAAATTATTTGCTTTGACTCTAAACTTTGCTTCCACTAACAAAACGGCACCGGAAGTTAAACAAAAAGCAATATCAACGCCAGAACGCGATTGATCGGCGTGTCGTTCTTTGTCTACGTCGTCTAATTTAAACACGATTTGTTCACTAAAATTTCTCCCATTTCCTCCTTCGCTTGCCAACGCTTCCTTCAGAAGAATTGATTTTCCTCCCTTAATTATAAACGGATGAACCTCCGTTTTATCTTGCGAATATTTGCCCAACGGTTTCAAAATATCTACCGCCGCTTTTCTCTTGCATTTTTTAACCGGTTTACTCATCTTCAAACTCCTCGTTATCCGTCGAGTATTCGGTTATTTTATCAAGTGCAGTTGCAAACGACTTAAAAATTGGTTCGATACTTTTTTCGTCATCTTGGGCTTCTGTGTAAGAGTATCGAAACTTAGAAGCCGACGACTCTTTAGCCACGTAAAAATGCGCCAAGTCAAGGGTTTCTTCCTTTTCAGAAATAAATCGAATAGCACTTACCATATCGGGATTATGCGTTGCTATAAAGAAGCGAGTCCCCAAAAATTTATTAATCAACACCAACATTCGCGCATACTCGACAATCCATTCCGGGTGCAAATACGCCTCCGGTTCATCAAGAAATACCGCCGTCGTTTCGGTCAAGGCTCCTTTATTCATTAACATTTGTAAAAGGCCGACACTTTTTAAACCAGTTGCACAGTCGCGCATCGGAAAACGACGTCCATCCTCACGCCCAAACCAAAATTTCTCTGTACCCCAATCTTTCTCCACCCAAGCCTGACCACGAGCAAACCTCATAAACTCTTTGTTTAAATAGATTATTTCTTCACTTAATTGAATTTTACGCTCGTCGTCATTCAAAACCTTTTTAACGGCTTGATAATAAGGTTGAGTTGTATTGCTCGCATTCAAGTAGAACTGCGGCGCATCGTAGTAAAATGTCTCTTTAACCCCGGAAATTGGCGCGAATATGTTATTTTTTTTATCTGTAACTTTCCCCTCAGCGTCATAAAACTCAAATAATGTTTCATCGTCAAGCGGCAAACGTTCTGAATCTAACAATTCAGGAAAAACATACGCTATCTCTTGTCTTAAGATATCGATATCGCGTGCTAAAACCCTGCGCTCAATTTCATCAAATTCCGCGCAAAGCTCTCGTTCCAGCCTATCTAATACCTCGACAAGATTTTCAATTTGAAATCGTTCGCGAGTAACACTGTTACGATTAAACAAAACTTTGTTCGCCATCAACGAACGCGCTAACCGCCGTGCCTCTAACTTTAGGTAAGGTGATTTGTAAGCCGCCTTCGCTGCTTCTCTTGCGTTCTGTATTGAATCTACAACCGATTCAATCCCCTTTTTATCGAAAGATACAAGAAATCGTTTAAGATTAAAACGACCTCTCCTATCAATCGTAGGAATATTTTCTCTTTCTCCTAATTTAGCCAGTTTATAAAAATAAATAAAATCGCGTAACTCTTCTTCCATTTCATAGCATTTTTTAGCAAATTTTTCAAACGCTATCTCTCGAAAGTTACTTGCGCACCGAAACGTTTCGTAAAACAATCGAGAAATCGTGCTTTTCCCGCAGGCGTTAATTCCGGCGACCACGGTGATACCGTCGAGCGTAATGTCCGCTTCCTCGATCGCGCGGAAATTCTTCAGATGCAACCGATATTTTCCATAAGGATTCGCCATTTTATCGCCCTCGCTTAATTAAATATAGCCTAAAAGAATAAAAAAGGTAATCGAACAAAAACATCTAAAATTATAACGCCAAAAAAAGCGCCGAGAAAGCTCGCGCACTTTTTGCGCAAAAACCGCCCCGACGCGTTAAAATTTCCGACGTTCCAACTACCGGTTACTTCGCGACTTCGGTCGTTCGCGTTTCGCGGATAACGGTAACCTTGATTTCGCCGGGGAATTGGAGTCGCTCCGTCAACGCTTGCACGACGTCGCGGCACGTCTTCGCGGCGCTTTCGTCCGTCGTCAAGAGCGGATTCACCAAAACGCGCATTTCGCGACCCGCTTGAACCGCGTAAGCCTGTTCCACATACGGGAACTCCATCGCGATCTTTTCGAGCTCTTCCATTCGCTTAACGTAATGTTCCAACGTCTCGCGACGAGCCCCCGGTCGCGCCGCGCTGCACGCGTCCGCCGCCGCGACCAGCGTCGTGTAAGGATCGGCGACGCGAGGGTCGTCGTGATGGTTCAGCGCCGCTTGCACCACCTCCGCCGGTTCGCCGTAACGTTTTAAAATATTCGCGCCAATTTTCGGGTGTCCGCCCTCAAGTTCGTGGTCGGCGGCCTTCCCGACGTCGTGGAGAAGCCCGCAACGCCGCGCCAGCTTCTCGTCCAACCCCATTTCGACCGCCATCATTCCGGCTAAAAACGCGACTTCGATCGAGTGCCGCAGCACGTTTTGACTGTAACTCGTGCGGAAATACAAACGTCCGAGCAAATTCACCACGCGGTCGTTCAGCCCGTGAACGTCGGCCTCTTGGCAGGCCTCGACGCCGGCTCGTTGAACAAACGCTTGAATTTCGCGGTGCGTTTGCGCGTAAACCTCCTCGATGCGCGACGGATGAATCCGACCGTCCGCGATCAAGCGCGTCAACGCCAAGCGCGCCGACTCCCGACGAATCGCGTCGAAAGCGCTCACGATCACGACGCCGGGCGTGTCGTCGATGATCACGTCGACGCCGGTGATCTTCTCGAAAGCGCGGATATTGCGCCCTTCGCGACCGATAACGCGCCCCTTCATGTCGTCGTTCGGAATGTCTACCGTGCTGGTTGTCGACTCGGCGGTGTGCGCCGCCGCGTACCGTTGCAACGCCAAAAGGAGCGTTTCCCGCGCCTGTTCCTCGCAACGTTCCGCCGTCTTTTTTTCGTGTTTCAGAATGAGCGCGCCCTGTTCCTCGATCAATTCTCGGTCGAGTTTTTTTAGGATAATATCTTTCGCCTCTTCTTTCGAAAGCCCCGCAAGGTCGTGCAAGACTTGGTCTTGCGCGGCGATTTTTTGTTCCAGCTCGGCGTTCAACGACGTTTGACGCGCGATTTTTTCGTTCAACTCGCGCCGCGTCGCCTCGACCGCCTTTTCCTCTTTGCGCAAGTCTTCGGCTTGTTGATCGAGCGCGTCTTGACGTTTGTCGAGCTGACGCTCCTTTTCGTTTTGCTCCGCTCGCGCCGCTCGTTTTTCGCTTTCGAGTTCTTCTTTTTGGCGCATTCCCTTTTCTTTAAGCTCGATTTCCGCTTCGCGACGGAAATTCTCCGCGTCGAGTTTAGCGCGCCGCACGACGTCGTTCGCTTCGTCCTCCGCTTCTCTTTGGCGGAGCTTGTTCATATATTGAAGACCGAAAAAGACGCCGCCGCCCGAAAGAAGCGCCGCGCCCAAGGTCGAAATTGCCGTTACGATAGAATTCACAATATCCTCGCGTTTTTACGCGGCGCCGCGGACGCGTTCCCCGAAGAACGTCGAGCGCGAACAAACGCCGCCCGCGAACGCCGACTCCGAAGCCGACGCCCTACGCGACGAGAAAAGGATATTATTCGACCCCAAACGGCCCATAAAATCGCGATTCAAGAAAAGCGCGTCCGACAATTCCCCTCCAAACAACGCGAACCGTCGACGATGCGCTCGACGTTTGTTCGTTTGCTCAAAAGTTTCGACGCCGCCAAGCGCCGAACAATTATCGACGAATCGTTCGCC
Organism: Thermoguttaceae bacterium; assembly: GCA_045545275.1. GTDB lineage: Bacteria > Planctomycetota > Planctomycetia > Pirellulales > Thermoguttaceae > RUG369. Next base: position 7,330 of record JAZQAP010000369.1, read on the forward strand.
CCGCGATTCCGGCGCGAAAACGACCCTTTCGCTATTTTAACAAAGATTCGCGGCGTTGGCAATCGAAAAACCGGAAATTTTCGGTCGTTTCAAGAAAAAAACGTCGCGACGTTTGCGAACTTGTCAAACGCCGCGACGTTTCGAGTCGCCGTCGAAGATTCGACGCGCCGACGTTAGTCTTCCATCACGTCTTTTTCGCGATTCTTGGCCAACTCGGTCGCCATTTCTTCGTACTTTTTCGTCAACTCTTGAATCGCTTCCTTCGCGTCGTCGCGTTCGTCCTCGGAAATCGCCTTCGCTTTTTCTTCGGCGTCGACTTGTTTGTTCCCGTCGCGGCGCACGTTGCGGATCGCGATTTTGCATTCTTCGCAGAGTTCGCCGATCATTTTCGCCATTTTACGACGCACGTCGGTCGAGAGCGGCGGAATGTTCAAGCGAATGACTTTGCCGTCGCTGTTCGGCGCGTATCCGAGTTCGGAGTTGATAATCCCCTTCTCAATGTCCTTCAACGTTCCGACGTCGAACGGACGAATCAAGATTTGTTGCGGCTCCGGGCAAGCGATCGTCGCGATCTGCTTGAGCGGCATTTCCGAACCGTAAGCGACGACTTTAACGCCCTCGACCAAACCGGGATTCGCGCGCCCGGTGCGGACGCCGGTCAATCCCTTGCGAAGCCGAGCGACCGCTTTGTCCATTCGGTCCTCGACGTCGAATAAAATTTCTTCCGTCGACATAATCGATACTTTCGTTTGATAATCGGTGAAACAAGGCCCGCCGACCGACGCGCGGAAAGCGGCGCAAAAGACGCTCGCGACAAAGCGTTCGTCCTCGAGCGTCTTCCATTATCCTGCGCCGACTCGCTGCGTCGGCGCTCTTACTTTATCAATATAAAGCGAATTGGCCGTCGACGCAAGGAGCGGACGCGATATTTTCCTAAAAAATCCTCGGGAAATCTCGCTTTCCGCTCCGTTTGCGCCGAACGCGCCGCGTCAACCGACCGCCGAATCCTTCGAATCGTCCGATTCGTCGTCTTCGTACCCGGCGCCGTAACCGTAACCGGCTCCGTAACCCGCGCCGTAGCCGTAACCGGCTCCGTAGCCCGCGCCGTAACCATAGCCCGCGCCGTAGCCGTAACCGCCGCCGTAGCCGCCGCCGTAGCCGTAGCCGTAACCGTAATCGCCGCTTTGATCTTCTTCGGCGAATTCGTTGTAGAAGCGGTGTTTGTCGTGGCAGTTGACGACGCAACCCAAAATGTTCGCGCCGACTTCCGCCAACGACTTAATACCGGCGACGACGTCCGGACGTCCGCGACGACGAACGCGGAAGACGTAGGTAACGCCGTCGACTCGCGTCGCCATCGACGCGGCGTCGGAAACGTACAAGGTCGGCGGGGTGTCGATCAAAACGACGTCGAAGTTAGCGCGCAATTCTTCGAGCAACGCGTCGAATTCGGCGCCCGCGACCAACTCGGCGGGATTCTTGCGACGCGTTCCGGCGGTAACGACGGTCAGATTTTTAATCGGCGTCGTTCGCAACGCGGATTCGAGCGAAATTTCTCCGCACAACACGTTCGAAACGCCCTCTTTATTTTCCAAACCGAACCACTTATGAACGTCCGGTTTGCGCAAGTCGCAGTCGAGCAAAACGACGCGTTTGCCCGTTTCGGCGATCTTCACGGCGAGGTTCGAGAAGAACATCGTCTTCCCGTCGCTCGGGTGCGGACTCGTATTCAACACGACGCGACCGCGACCGTTCGACGGCTGATTGAAGAGCCGCGTGCGGATTTGCCGGAACGTTTCGCACGCCGGAGCGTTCGGTTTATAGTACGCGAGCAATTCCGGGTCGGGCTTGCGGGCTTCGCGCGCTTCCTTCTTCTTTTTCGGCGTCGCGTCTTTTAAAGAGGACTTAAACGAAGGCAGCTGCGTCAAAATCGGAACGCGAAGCGTTCGGGCGATTTCGCTCGGCGAACGGAACGTCGCGTCGCAAACGTCGACCAAATACGCCAATCCGAACCCGACGACAAATCCCAACGCGAACCCGACGAACGCGAACTTAATCAAGCTCGGGTAAACGGCCGCGTAATTCAAACTCGGTTCCGCGACGTTAAGTTCGTGTTCGTTGACGTTGCTGACGAGCGCGAGGCTTTCCAAACTTTGTCCAAAGTTTTGGTGCATCGTTTTGAGCGATTCGAGGGCGACTTTGCGCGCTTCGAGGCCTTCGCGGTACTCGTTCATTCTGCGAACGTCGTCGTCGTGGTCGCGCATATACTCTTCGATCTTCATCTGCTCTTCGGTCAACTGTTGGACGTGTTGACGCACGGCGTTGATATAACCGCGGAAGAAGGCGGGATACTCGATCGAACCAATCTGACCGATTTTGTTAATCTTCGACTGCGACTCCGCGTATTTTTGTTCGGCGAGCGCGAGACGATTTTTCTGTTCGACGACGCGCGGGTGGTCGTCGGCGTACTGGCCTTGCAACGCGGCCAACTCGCCTTCAAGTTTGGCGATTTCCGCGCGGTCTTGTTGTTGCGCGGTCGTAACAAACATCGAGGACGAAAGCGTTTCGGTGTCTTGCGTGCCGCGAGCGGTAACCAACATTTGGTTTAAAATCGGGTCTTCGTCGCTGGCGCCGAGCATCGCGATCAGCTCCGGCGTCGGCACGTCGTCGATTTCGCGCCCCATCAAGGAGTCTTCGAGGTTGTTCAAGCGCGTGTTCCAGCGCAAAATTTCCAAGTCGATCGCGACCAAGCCTTCGCTCATCTTGATCAAACTCGTCAACAACGGGTTGTTTTCTTCGTTCCCGATGTACGTAATCTCCGAATTGTTGACGAAATCGAGCAAATCTTTCGTTTTCGCTTCGATTTCCGCTTCAAGCGTCGCTTGATGTTTTTCAATTTCCTTCCGCACAAACTCGCTCTTTTGGTTGTACGTCGCGTGGAAGTACTTTTGGAATTCGTCGACGACGACCTGAACGATTAACTGCGCTTCCTCCGGATCCAAGGCGACGCAAGAAACGACGATAACGTTCGCGTCTTCGAAATCTCGACCGTTTCCGCCCTTTTTAACGGAAAGCATTTTACGCAGCAAACCGACGACGGCCGCCTTTTCGCGTCGACGCGCTTTCACGTCGTCGTTTCGCTCCGACGGCGTTTCGGATTCGGCGACGGTCGCTTCGTCTTGACTCGGCGCGCCGTCTTTCGCGCTTCCCGCGCCGACCGCGCCCGCCGACGACGTTCGCTCGGCGGCCAGCTTCGCGTTCAACTCGACTTGACGCTCGAACGCTTCGTAAAGATTGGGAATTTCCGCTCGATAACGTCCGAGCAACGCGTCTCCGACGGGCGCCAAAATCGCGTCGCTAAGAAGAACCGTGGAAAGCGTTTCGATATTGTCGATTTTCGATTGATTACCGTCGCTTCTCGTGTGGTCGTAAGAACGAATAAGCGCCGACGCGCTCGCCGACGGAAAATAGATTTCCGCGCTCGACTCGTATTCTTTCGGGGTCGTCGTGTATCGATAAACCGCCAACGCGCCGCCGATGATCGTCATTAAAGCGACAATCCAAATTTGCCGCCTCAAAATTCCTAATACGTCGAAGAAATTCAGGTCGCGCTCGCCGCCGCCCGGAGGAACCGGCGCGGCGCCCCGTTGCTGTTCGCGCCACATCGTTTCGCGAGGCGCGCGCGATCTTTTCGCACTTTGAACCGTCGTTCCGTCGCGTTGCGTCGACGTCGGCGTCGACGAATTCGGCGAACTCGACGGCGCGTTATTTTTCCACAGAGGCGCGGCGCCCTGCGAACCGTTTTCTAACGTCATATTATGCTTCCAATCTAGTTGCGACTATCTTGCGCGACGATTTCTTTCTTCGCGTCGTCGCGCGCTCAAACGACTTCGACGCGTCCCTTGCCGTCGCGACGTCGTCGTTCGAAACCGTTTGTTGTTTTATTTCATTATACAAAACGCGTCCCGTCTCGAAAAGAGGAATTTCAACGAGCGTCGCTCGACCGCGCGACGCGCTGCGTTCGCGTTTTTCGCCTTGCGTTTTAGTTTAAAACTTTCCGACGCCCCGTTCCTTTATTTTTCCACGTCAAAACAGACAAAGCAGGCAATCTATGCGGCTTAAAATACGCAAATTAGTCGATTAAAATAAAAAACGCGCGTTACGCGATTTCAACGCTTTACGTAAAACGCGTAAAATATTTAAATTACACGCGCTAAAACCGTCTGAAAAAATATCAAAAAATTTTTAATATTTTCCGCCTTTTTTTTTAACGCAACCGCCGACTTCGACGCGCCCAACGCCGATTATCCCTCGCGTCGATCTCCCTTCCCCTTTGATACAACGACGTTCCCTCGTTGCAAACGTCGACCGCGAACGCGACCTAACGCGCGTTCCCTTCCCTCTCGTTCCCACTAAAAACGGTTGCAACGCCGCCGACGACGCGAGCAAACGTCTTCCCTCGCGTCTAATCTCATTGCGACGCCGCGTTTCTTCCTTTCTCTTTGCTTTTATTGTCGAGAACGCGACAAGAAATAAAAAAAGGAGCCGATAAAACGACTCCTTTTTTACTTCGCTCGACAACGTTAATTAACGTTGAACCGGGGTAACGCCGGGCGCGGGACCGTCGTCGTCGACGCCGAGAGCGACCGCCGTCGCGACCAAAGCGCCGACCAACGCGAGAATTCCCCAGTTATTGCCGGAATTCATCGTCGGAACTCCGCCTTGTTGCGGAAATTGCGGCAATTGCGGCGGAAGATTCGGATTCGTCGGATTCGGTTGACGCGGAATCGTCGGATTGCTCAAGCCTTTGAGAGCTTGCGGGCCGACCGGTCGCAGACCGTTCGGCGTAATTTCATACGCGATGTTAAGGCCGTCGGCGGTAACGTTGATCGTTTGCGTTCCGTAGCGAACGTCGCCGTCCGGCGTCGTTTGTTCGACGCTGATTTCGTAAACGCCTTCCGGCAAATCGATATCGATTCGGGCATTTTCACCCTCGGCGACAATTTCGCCTTCCGCGTTGGAAATCGAATATTTCACGTTTTGCGCCGAAACCATTTGTTGATCGGCGCCGCGGTTTTGCAAGTTAACTTTAACGTCGGCGGCTTGAACCGACGCGACGGTCGCCAACATCGCAACCAACATCATCAAGGTACGTTTCATTTTTTCACCTAAATTTTTAGACGGCAACCGTGCGTTGCGACCGAAGAACCACGCGTTCATCGACTCGCCACGCGAAACAATCCGCTTTATTGTCTACTATTTTATACTCGTTTTTTGCTTTTGACAAGTCTTTTTTTGTTTTTTTAGGCTTTTTTCTCCAAAAAAAACGAAAAAACGTTATTTTTCTATCCCAAACGCTCGTCGCAAGCGCCGCGCGACGTTAAATTTTAGGTTTACCGCTCGCGTTTTTCCACAGTTTTTTAATCCCGCGCTCTTCTGTTGCACAATTTTCAAAAAAAACCGGGAAGTTATCGTCCGCTACGCCGCAAATTTTCTTTCCAGCGTCCGATCGCGGCGCTCAATTCGCCGGCGACCAAAACGCCGCGCTCACGCAAAACCTCGGCGACCGACTCGTAATACCAAATTAAGTCGGCGCTTCCGCCTTTGAAGCGCGACAAAGTCGCCTCGTTTCCCGCGATCTCCATCGCCCGAGTAAGGGACGTAATATTATCCAGCTTATCGCACCCGCTCACGAGCGCGGCGGCTTCGGAGCCGGTTCGCAAATGCGCCAAATACGCTTCCTTGCGTTCGCGCCAAGGCGCCTTGCGGTTCGCGTCGGCGGTCGTCGAATCGGAAGTTTCCAACACGACGTCGGCGACAAAATCGCCGAAACGCTCGCGAATAACCGCTTCGGTCGCCATTCCGCCGCAATCTTCGACCGCGTCGTGCAGGAGCGCGGCGATCGCGACGTCTTCGGACGCGCCGAAATCCAACGCCAATCCGGCGACGCGGAGCAAATGCGACAGATACGGAACGCGACCAATTTTGCGCAATTGTTCGCGATGAAGCTCGGAAGCGAACGCGAACGCTTCGTCGAAACGCCCGCTCAACGGCCCGGAACCGAAATTGTCGCCTATTTTAATCGACATTTTCTGTTTTATCCTTTATAACGGGTAAAACGAGCGCGCCCGCCTTACTCGTTACTTATTTTTCCATATTTTTACGTCGGCGTCAAGTAGGTTCCGCGCATTTCCTACTTTTTTTGTCGATTTTCTCGGTTATTTCGCCGACGTCGACGTTAATCTCGGCGTCGATTCCCGCGTTCGGTCTTTTCGAACTTGTTTTTCAACTCGATCGCGTCGAGTTCGACCGTTCCGACGCCTTCGAGAATCCCGATTTGCAGCGACGCTTCGGTCGCGCGACGCGGCACGGCGATTTCTTCGCTCATTTCGCGCCAGTCGAACGTTCCGGCGGACGCGGCCCAAAGGATTTCGTCGGCGATCGGCTTGCGATTGCGGTCGAAAAAGACGATTCGCGCCAACGGAACCGTTTGTCTGCCTTCGGTCGCTTGCAAGTCGAGAGCGCGCGCTTGGCCGGTCAAGACGATTTTCTTCACTTTCGTCCCGTCGACCGGAACGAACTGCCGCAAATGACAGTACATTTCCCGCTCGCGCTGACGCTCTTTTAGATTCGCGAAATCGCTCGAAAGTTCCCGACGGTTTTCCGGAAGGGTCGCCGCCGCGAAGCGCGCTTCGTTGCGATCTTTTTTACGATGTTCTTCCTTCACCGAAGCGTTGTCGCAAACGCAAACCCGGCTTCCTTCCGGCGCGTCGTCCCGTTCGGCGACGTAAACGTTCCGCGTCGCGTACCAGCCGACCGGCGTCGGGAGGCGCGGCGGAAGTTCGATCGCCAATTCGTTCGACTTCTCGCTTTTTTTATCGGCGGAATCGTCGCTTTTCGCTTCTCTTTCTTGCGCGGTCGCTTCGTCTTGACTATCTTTCCCATTTTCTCGCGAGGCGACGAGCGCGGAGCGGACGATTTCCTCGAAACCGCCGCCGACGACGCTCGGTTTCGCCGGGTCGGGCAGGTCGACGCGCTTTTCCTCCGCTTCGCCGGTCATCGGAACGAAGCAAATCGGAATCAACTCTTTACGTTCGATTTTACCGTCTTTTTTTTCGCAAAGAACGAAGTACTGCTGATACCGTTCGCCGACCGGAATAATTAACTTGCCGCCCTCTTTAAGTTGGTCGAGGAGCGGTTGCGGCACGTCCTCCGGCGAACAAGTAACGATAATTTTGTCGAACGGCGCGGCTTCCGGCCAACCTTGGTATCCGTCGCCGACGCGAACGAAGACGTTGTCGTATTCGAGTTTTTTCAGCGTTTCGGCGGCGCGTCGCCCGAGATTTTTGACGATCTCGATCGAATAAACTTCGGAAACCAAGCAACTTAACACCGCCGCTTGGTACCCGCTCCCCGTCCCGATTTCCAAGACGCGGTCGGTCGGTTGCGGATCCAACATTTCCGTCATGTACGCGACGATAAAGGGCGCGGAGATCGTTTGCCCGTCGCCGATCGGAAGCGCGGCGTCTTGATAGGCGTACTCGCGGAACTCTTTAGTAACGAACTCGGCGCGCGGAATCCGCGCCATCGCCTTCAACACGCGAACGTCGCGCAGTTCCTTCGTCGGAATCAGTTCTTCGAGCGTCATTCGGAGCGCGTCCGGCACGACCGGATATTTCGCGTCGAGTTCTTGCGGCGTTCGCGGTTCGAGCGGCGACGTCGGCGGCGGCGTTAAAATCCCGGAATCGGCGTTCGGCTTTGCCGGCGTCGACGTTTTTCGGGTCGACGTTTTCTTCGCCGATTCTTTTTTCGGCTCGGCTTCCGCTTTTTCCGTTTCTTTTTCCGCCTCTTTTTTCGGCGACGCGTCCTTTTCGACGCTCGTCTTTTCCGGCGCCGGTTTTAAGGTAACGCGTTGCGCCGACGCGACGTCCGCGCTCAGCGCCAAACTCGCGACCAACGCCGCGCTCAAGCCCCAACGTTTCATTCGTTCCGTTCCTTTGTTGCGAAAAGCCTTGTCGCGATAAGCCGTCGGCGCCGTCTCCAACGCGACGGCGCCGTTTGAAAGCGTTTTTTTTCGAATAAATTAAGCGGTGATCCCGCGCGTCAGCGTCATAAACGCCGTTTCGAGGTTCACTTCCTCTTCGCGGAAAGAGCGAATCCGGAAGCCGCGTTCGATCAGCCGCGTCAGGAGCGCGGAGTAATCGTCGAGGCCCTTCCCTTTTTCGATCAAGACCCGAAGCGCGTCGTTTTTCGTTTTCTCGACCGACTCGACGATCGCGTCGTCGGTCAGGAACTTCGCGCATTCGTCGATTTTCTTCCCGAAACGTTCGTCTTTCGGCTCGGCCAACTCGACCAAAACGACGACTTGGTCGCGAACGCGCTTCATCACGTCTTCGACGCGGGCGTCGACGAGGAGTTCGCCGCGCTCGATAATCCCGACTTTATTGCAAACGTCGGCCAATTCCGGGAGAATATGGCTCGACACCATAATCGTTTTGCCGCGACCGCCCAAGCGTTTCAACAACTCGCGAATTTCGATGCGAGCGCGCGGGTCGAGGCCGCTGGCCGGTTCGTCGAGGAGCAAAACTTGCGGGTCGTGCAACAAGACGCGCGCCAACCCGAGCCGTTGCGTCATCCCGCGACTAAGACTCGTAACCAACGCTTCGCGCTTGTACCCCAAGTCGACGAGTTCGAGAACCTCGTTGCAAATTTTGCGCCGCGCTTCGCCCCGCACTCGGTACGCCGCCGCGAAAAACTCGAGGTACTCGATGACTTTCATATCGTCGTAAACGCCGAAAAAGTCGGGCATAAAGCCGATTAATCGGCGGATTTCCTTCGGTTTCGTATAAATCGACAATCCGCAAACATACGCTTCGCCGTAAGTCGGCTGTAGAAGCGTCGCGAGCATTTTCATCGTCGTCGTTTTTCCGGAACCGTTCGGGCCGATGAAGCCGAAAAGGTCGCCTTCGTTCAACTCGAGCGTTAAATTTTTCAACGCGAAAAGTTTGCCGTATTGCTTCGTTAAGTCTTCGGTTTTAATCATCGAACGCGGCCCAGTTCTTTCCTAATATTCGTTCGTCTTGTCTCGACGTTTTTTTAACTTTTATTTTTCAACGTTTTCGCGCCAACGCTCGCCCGGCGCCGCTCCGCGACGCAACGGAAGCGCCAAGCGAACGACGACCGTTCGTTTGATCGCGGCTTCGTCGCTCGTCCCCGCGACGGTCGGCGCAAACGCGTCGCTCGACCCGAAACGCCCGTATTTTTCGACGGCGAGTTCCGCGTCGGTCTTCGCCGCCGTCTTTTTCGCGTTCGCGCGCTTGTCCTCTCGCGGTCGATATTTCTCCGCTTCCGGATCGACGATCGTTCCGAAAACGACGGCGCGCCCGCACCGAATCAAATCGCTTAAATCGACGTCGGCTTGCAAACGCTTTTCCAAGCCGAACGCTTCGATTCCGCCGCCGAGATTATAAAACGACGCGGCGCGCAAAATATACGGAACGCGTCGCGACGCGGCGTTATACTCGCTCGAATCCCAACGCTCGGCCAACTCGAACGGAACCGAACTTCGATGTTCGTTCAGAACGCGACGCGCTTCGAGCCGAACCGCCGAACGTTCGAGCTTCGTTTCGCCCGGCGCGAGCGTTCCCAACGAATACGCTCCGCCCGGATAAACGACGAACGCCGAATAAATCGGAACGTCGAGCGGATTAACGATCGAACCGCGCAACCCGATTCCGTCGTCGTAAAGGTCGCCGACCGGCGGCGCCGCCAAACGTCCCGTCCAACGCCCGAGAAAACTTTTGCTCGACCGCGTCGAGAAAGGAACGCCCTCCAAACGCGCCGCGGCGGAACCGTCGTTCGCGACCGAATACGGCGCGTCCCAAACGCGCGGCGCGAAAGTTCGCTGCTCCGCGCCGCCGACGCCGTCCCCGGAAAGAGGCAACGACGTCAACGACGCCGTCGGCGTTTCGACGAACTTTGCGTTTTTCCCGAACCAACCGGAATCGTTCGCGGCAAACGTTACGTCGCGACGAACGTCGCGCGGCGAATAAACGCCCAACCATGAGACGTTGCGAACGACGCCGCTTTCGACGTCGACGTCGAGCAAATCGACTTGATTCAAACGCGGCGCGCTCGGCGTCGTCGCGCTCGTCGCCCAAACGGCCAACGCGCCGAACGCCAAAACAAACGCCGGAAACGTCGCCCAAGTCGTCGACGAACGCTTAAAAACTTTCTTCGCCAAAAACCAATCTAGCGGCCCGACCGCCAACAAGTAAACGAAAATCAAAATCAACGCCAACGCGAAGGACGGCGCGCGCACGCCGTCGAAAATATCGTTCGCGCTGCGCAAATGTCCCGAAATATCGCGATAACCGCGTTTAACGTAAAGAGGCGCGGACGCCGTCGACGCGCCGACGTCGGAAATCCCTAAAATTTTCCCCCAAAGGACGCCCCGCCCCGTCCAGTTCGAGAAAGGCGGAGTCGACAAATCGGCGGCGAAAAAAGCGACCGTTCCCAAACCGACGGGACGTTCGACGAAAAGAGGCGTTTCCGCTTCCCGCATCCCGACGAGCGCGTTCGGCTTCAACTCCGAAACAACCGGAACGCGCAAATACGGCGACGACTTCGTTCCGGTCATCGCGAGATTCTTCACCCCCTCCAAATTGGCGGAAAGCGAATTGACGGCGCGGAACTCGTGCGCCGCGTCGGCGACTTTCGTTCCCGGCGAAAAGAACGCGAGCGCCCCTCCCTCTTTCAAAAGCGGAATCGCTTTCTCTCCGGCGATTAACGCGACGTCGCCGCCCCGTTCCGTCCAGCGTTCGATCGCGGCGATCTTCGGAACGCTCGCCGCGTTGTAAATTTCCGGTCGCGTCGTCGTCAAAATCAGCCGTTCGACCGCTTCGTAAGAACTCGGGTCGGTCGGCAGTTCGTCGAACGAATCGACGCAAACGACGGTCGGTCGTCGCGCCTCGTTCCAACGCAACGCGCCGAACGCCTCCTGCGCTCCGGTTTTCTCGTCGCCGACGATAAGGTAAATCGCGTTCGCAGCGGAAGCGGGCTCGTTAAAAACGGTCGCGGATTCCGACGAACGCGTTTCCGGTTTAAAAGTTCGTTCGGCGCTCGCGCCGTCTTTTGCGAAGCAACGCAACGTTAGCGCGGCGGTCGCTTTCGGCAACGCGACCGAAAATTCGGCGCGTCCCGCGGCGTTCTCGGCGTCGGTCGGCGTTTTCGCGACGACGAACGGCGTTCCGTCCGAGTCGAGCGTTTCCAACTCGACGCGTTCGACGGTTCCCTTCCAACACGCGACGATCGGGGTTTGAAATCCGTTTTTATAAGCGCCGCCGATTCCAACCTTTACGCCCGCCGCGTCAAGCGCGCTCGCGGCGCCGCCGACGCCGTTTTCCGCCCCGACCGCTAAAGCGCCCGCGACAAACGCCGACAAAAAGGCCGCGACGACGCTTATCGCGCGCCGCCGAAAATTCGCCGTCGTTAAGTCTCCTTTTTCGTTCGTCCGCCGTCTCATGATCCCCTCGCTCGCCGCGTCGTTAAGTCCGTTCCGTTAATCGCCGAACGCGCCGCGGACGCCGTTCGCTTCGTTTCTTTTTTCGTCGCGCCGCCGCCAACCATTTCCAAGCGACGCGGTTCGCTGTTTTACAACGACTTCGCTCAAGGTTTTTCCGAATTGGGACACTCGCAAACCAGCTTGCCGCATCCGGGACAGCCGGTTCCGTATTTATCGGTCAACGCTTTATTTAGATCGACTCCGACGACGTTCGCGATCGTCGTCAACCAAGCGAAAACGTCCGCGAACTCTTCCTCGCGTTCTTTTTGCGTTCCGTCGCGCAACGCGGTCGAAAGTTCGCCGACTTCCTCCATCAACCACATGAAGGTGCCGGCGACGCCGCGTTCGATATCTTTTTCGACGTACATCTTGCGAATCAACGCTTGAAAGTCGGGAATAGACAGTTCTTTCGTCGTCGCGTCGTTTTTCGTTTCTTGATTTCGCATTGTTCGCCGCCCTCCAAGATCGCCCGTTAACTCTTTATTTACAAAAACGTTATGGTTATTCGTTTTGTTATTCGGAGAAACTTCGTCGATTAAGCCGACCGTTCGCCTCCTCTATTATACCGCAAAGCGAACGATTCGCAAGCGGAGCGCCCCGCTCTTTTTAAAACGTCTTGGCGACGTCGGCGAATCCCGGCGTCGCGAAAACGTCGATTTCTTCGGCGGTAAAAGGCGGTTCCGCGTCGTTTTTGACGCGATAAAGAATTGTTTCGAGCGTTTCGAAACGTCCGTCGGTTCCCGCTTCCTTCGCGCCCACTTTTTTCAAACGTTCGAACAATTTCGGCGTTTCGTCGAGCCCCAAAACGCAAACGGCGCTCGCGAGCGCGTCGGCGGCGGTCGCGTCGGCGGCGACGACCGTCGCGACGCAACGTCGGGTCAACGGTTCGCCGGTTCGCGGGTCGATAATGTGCGAATATCGAACGCCGTCGAGTTCCAAATAGCGGTTCGCGTCCCCCGACGACGCGATTCCGACGTTCGCCAGCGTTCGGTAAAACGCCGGTTCGCCGTCCTTTACGAGTCCGGCGATTCCGATCGTCCAACCGTCTTTCCCGGGCGGCGCGTCGCCCAACCGCAAATCGCCGCCCGCGTCGATCAAAGCCGATTCTATCCCAAACGTTCGCAACGTTTCCAACGCTTCGTCGAGCGCGAAACCTTTGGCGATCCCGCCGACGTCGAAGCGGACGCCCGGCGCGGTCTCGACGCCCGCTTCGGTCATCTTCCAACCTCCGAGCCCGACCGTTTCTTTCGCCGCGTCGAGGATTTTTTCCGGCGGACGTTCGTTAAAATAACGGCTTCTCCGCCAAAGTTTTACGACGGGGCCGACGGTTGCGTCGAAGGCGCCGTCGGTCAAAACGCAGAAGCGCCGCGACTCTTCCAACGTTCGGCGCAAATCGGAGCTAATCGCGACCGGCGCGCCGATTTTTCCCGACTCGCGGCAAACGCGAACGATTTCGCTTTCCGAATCGTAATCGGAAAGCGCGGCGTTAAGTTCGTCGAAACGCTTCCAAACTGCGTTTGCGGCGGCGTTTGCGGTTTTCGCGTCCGGCGCGTGCATAATAATTCGCGCCGGAACGCCCATTTTCTTTTCGGAGAACTCAAACCGTTTCCAGTCCTCGTTTTGCGAATCTTTCTCCGCCGTTTTCGCGTTGAACGGCGGCTCGGTCGCGACCGCCGACTTTATCCCGACCCCAACCGCGACGCCGCAAAGCGCGCTTATAAACGTCCGTCTTTTCATCGCGCAACTTTCCCGCTTTTAGGTCAACGGCATAATGACGTAAGAATAGCCGTCGGAAGTTTCGAAAAGAGCCGGTTTATCCGCTAGGAAGTAGAACGAAACCGTTTCTTCCGGCGCGAGACACCGCAAGAAATCGCTCAAAAACTTCGAGTCGAGACGCAACGCCGTTTTTTCGTCGTCGTAAGAAATCGGAATTTGAACGCTCGATTCGCCGATTTCCTCGCCCGCCGCGGCGACGACGACCTTGCCCGGTTCGAAATTGAGCCAAACGCCCGGTTTCTTTTCCGACGCGACGATCTCCGCTTGCCGAACCGCCGACGCGAGCGGGCCCGCGATAAAATCGACCTTCTTACGTCCGCTCTTCTCCGGGAAAATCGCGCGCCAGTTCGGGAAACGCCCGTCGATCAACGTGCTGGAAACGACGAACGAACCGATTTTAATCAACGCCTGCCCTTCGTTGACCGCGACCAACGCTTCGTCGACGTCGCCGAAAGCGCGTTCGATCAAATTCAACGTGCGCGGCGGGAAAATCGTTTTATTTTCCGATTCGTGTTCGCCGACCGCTTCCGCGACGCCCTCTTGAAACGCCAAACGCCGCCCGTCGGTCGCGACCGCCGAAACGCGATCGGAGACAAAATTCATCAAAACGCCGCCTAACGCGTAATGCGAATTTTCCGCGTCGATCGCAAAAGTGGTGCGACGAATCATTTCGGCGAAAACCTTAGACGGTATCTTGTGATAAGCGGAGGCGTCGAACGACGCGACCGGCGGAAAATCGCTCGCTTCGCAAGTCGTTAACTGATAACGGAAATTCTCGCCGGTAACGACCAACGTCGTTCCTTCCGACTCGATAACCGCTTCTTCGGTCGTCGTTTCGGCAAGAATTTTGCGCAACAACTTCGCGGGCAAAACGACGTCGCCGACTTCTTCGACGGTAATCGCGTCGCTTTCCGAAAGTTCGACGCGCGCTCCGACGTCGCCGTCGGTAGCCGTTAACGTAACGCCGGCGTCGGACGCGGACAGCTTAACGTTTTGCAGAGCGGGACGCACGTCGCGCGTCGCGGCAAACGACGCTGTCAACGAAAAAAGCGGTAAAAATTTATCGCGACGGCAACGAATTTTCATAGGGTATCCTTATTCCATATTAAGTAAGTCGCATGGCAATAATCGGTGAAAACGACGCAACGCGTCGCCCCGTATCGTAAGATATCGACCGCTCAAAAATCAAACGTTAAAAGAAAAACAAGAATTAAGCGTACCGTGAAATAACACGGCTTAGACTAACAAAAAGAAGCTGTATATTGGCAGAAAAAGTTTGATAATTCTTAAAAAACATAATAATTATAATAAATATATAGTAGTAATAATAGTGGAATTAAGAAAAAAGTATATAACCGTGCGAAGAAAAACGTAAGTAAATAGAAAAAAACAAGTAGCGATAACTTAACGCTAGTGGAAAAAACGTAAATAGAGAGTAAAAGGTGTGAAACTTGTTTATTACGTGATGTGTAAAAATAAAATAATAAAACGAGGAAGGAAAAAAATATGAAAAAGAAAAAACAATACTGAACATAGAAAAGACATTGTTTGCACGCAACGGCAAGGCGGTTGCGTTTCGATTTTGAACGTTTTAACGAAGAAAAGAAAGAGGAAAGAGAACTCTAAGAATGGATAGAACTTGGCGCGCCGCGCGAAATCTTAATCGTAGCGAATATCGAAGGGGAAAAAAGAGTAAAGCGCGGCGGACGTTTAAAACGCGGCGCAGGAACGCGCCGGACTAAGGACGCCCTCAAGTTTAGAGCGTTTCGTCGGGATGGACTAAGCGAAATTCGCCGGAAGCCGCGTCGATAAGAAAGAATTTTGTGTCTTGACCGCGGCGCGTTTGGATTAGAAGGCGATCGTTGGGCGCCGGGCGAATGTTTGGAACAAAGGAAAGCGAAACGTCGTCGGCGCGGAGCAACGGAGACGCGTTATTAGGGGCGTCGAAAAAAGCGGCGAAATCGTCGGCGTTTAATCGCCAAACTAAACGTCCTTGAGCGCGAGGATCGAGCGCGATAAGAACGTCGTTTAGAAAGAAGTAAACGCGTCCGAAAATCGTAAGCGTAGGGAGCGGTTTTTGCCGCGCCGCTGCGCGAAGGTCGGAAAGCGCGTCGTTTGGGCGTCGCGCGACTCGAAAAACGACGCCGTCGCGCGACCAAAGGGGAACGTCGCGTTCGACGTCCCAAACGGAAACGGCGCCTAGTCGCAGATCGACGAGCCAACGCGCTTGACGGTCGGCGTAAAGTATGAGTTTGTTTTGGGTTATCGCGTCGTCTTCTTGCCGCGTCGCGTCGACGCCTTGCGCGAACGAGACGCGTTGGGGCGGCGATTCGCTAAAAGGCGTCGACGTAAGTAAACAGACGGTGAAAAAAATTGGAACGCGGCGGTTCATCGGCTAGTTTGGCGGCGCGGTTACTCTTTGTGGCGTCGCGTAGGCGACTTGTTTAACACATCGATTTAAGCGGTTTTTTTCTTGATTTCGTCGGTTTTGGCGCTTCGCGTTGTAAAATAAAAAACGACGCCCAACGTCGCGACGCCGAACGTCGCCAAACGATAAACGACGCCGACGGTTGCTCCGTAACCTTGTGTAAAGGCAAGGTTTGAGGCGGCGTTAAAAAGCGGGTAAAGTTCGTCGAGGAAGTATTCGAACGGGCCGGCGCTTAACGGAATCGTCGACCCGACGTTGGCGGAACAGTAAAGGACGAAGTGGTCGACGAGCGAAGGAGTCGCAACGTAAACGCCGCGCGCAAAACAATATAAGGAAAGCGCGAAGAGCGAGTGAATGGCGAGCGTCGCGAAAAAAGCGGCGAGGAGCGTTTGTTTGCGGTCGCGGTAAAGAAGCGTCGCGGCGGTCGCTTTTTGAAGAAGCGCCCCGACGACCGGAAGGGAGCCCGCGAGTTTTTCACGTCGCCGATTTTCGCTTTGCGGCAAGACGACGAGCGTTAAAAACATGGTCGACGCAATGGTTAGCGCGATCAAGCCTTGCGTTGTAAAGCGCGCGAGCGGAGCGGGGTTCGCGTAAAAACCGGACGCGAAAGCGACGCTCAAACCTAACGCGAACATTGCGTAAAGTCCGATAAAACGGTCGAGTACGACGCTTGCGGTCGCGACGTCGGCGGAAACGGAGGCTTTTTTCGCGACTAAAACGATTTTGGTCGCGTCGCCGCCGACGACGCCGAGCGGCGAAAGATTGAACGCAAAGCCTAAGAAACCGAAGCGCAACGCGTCGATAAAAGAAAGGGGCGCGTCGAGCGCTCGCAGGAGAGCGCGCCAGCGAACGATCGTAATTGTCGTCGCGATTAGGTTAAATAGGAAACCGGCGCATAAGAAACAGACGCCGCGGGCGTCGACGTTAATTTCCGAAAAAGCGGAACTTTTTAGCGCGCGAACCGCCAAGAAAGAAAAAAGGGCGACGATAAGCGTAAGTTTGACGACGGCGACGAAGATTTTTCGAAACATGAAGTTTTTCGACGCGGCGCGTCGATCCCAAAAGCGGACAACGATATTCGCTCGTTAATATTAAGGAGAACGAAGCGTTCGTAAAAAGGACGCGGAACGGCGTTGCCGCGCGAATTTTAACGGCGCGTCGCCGAGTTCGTCTTATTGTAAACAATTTAGCGCGAAACGCAAGCCCCGAGCGAAACGCGAAAGGGAAGAATATCTTGAGTTTTTTTGCGGCGCTTCCTTTAAAAAATAAATTTTTTGGTTATAATAGAGAAGTTGGGAATTCCATCTTGAAAATTTGCGCGTTTAGGTAAAATAAGGCGACTTTGACGTTCGCGTCGAGCGTTCCGGTCGACGCGGAAACTCGACGCGAAAAAATTTCCTTAATTTAAGGCGAGCGCTCGGACGAAAATAGTTCCCGCTTGCCGCCGACGGCGCGCGAAAACGTTGGCGAAAAATATAATTTGGGAGCGATAAAACAAATGGGCTCTTCTTTGCGAAACGTCGGTCGGGAAACGATCGAAGCGATCGTGCGTCAAATTCTTCGCGACGCCGGGGGCGCGTCGAGCGCCGAGGTCGCGAACGCGGTCGTCGGAGCGTTGGGCGGCCAAGCGCCCGAGCCGGTCGTTCAACCGCGCAAGTCGGAACTCGTCGTCAGCATCTCCGCGCGTCATATTCACCTGACCGACGCCGACGTCGAGACGCTCTTCGGCAAGGGAAAAACGCTGACGAAAATGAAGGACTTGTACCAAGACGGCTTCTTCGCGGCGGAGGAAACGGTGATGTTGATCGGCCCGCGCAAACGAATGTTGCCGTCGGTGCGCATCTTAGGCCCGACGCGAAAAGAGTCGCAGGTCGAACTGTCGTTCACCGACGCTATTTCTTTAGGAATCGACGCTCCGGTGCGCGAAAGCGGCAAACTCGACGGTTCGCCCGGGTGCGTTTTGGTCGGCCCGGCGGGCGTCGTCGAACTGAAAAAAGGCGTTATCCGAGCGGCGCGACACGTTCATATGGGCCCGGAAGACGCGGCGTATTACGGCGTTAAAGATAAAGACATGATGAAACTGCGCGTCGAGTCGAACGACTGCTCGCTCGTCTTTGAGAACGTCTTGGTTCGCGTCGGGAAAGGAATTAAGCTCGAAGTTCACCTCGACACCGACGAAGGCAACGCGGTCGACCTCGAACACGCGACGAAAATCGAGTTGCTGAAGAAACGAACGGCGTAATTTGGGGTTGCGCGATTCGCGTCGGCGAGGGAATTAAACTCGAAGTTTGGCCCGACGCCGACGAGGGCGTCGCGGTCGACCTCGAACACGCGACGAAAATCGAGTTGCTGAAGTAACGAACGGCGTAATTAGGGGTTGCGCGATTCGCGTCGGCGAGGGAATTAAACTCGATGTTTGGCCCGACGCCGACGAGGGCGTCGCGGTCGACCTCGAACGCGCGACGTTAAACGAAGCGAAGAGGGCAAACGATGCAAGTTTTAACGATTAACGAGGTTCCGGGCGCGCAAATCGAACGAGCGTTGGGGCTGGTTCAAGGTTCGGTCGTTCAGACGAAACACGTCGGTCGCGACATTTTCGCCAATTTGAAGTCGCTCGTCGGCGGCGAACTGGCCGGATACACGGAGCTTTTGAACGAAGCGCGGCAAATCGCGACGCGGCGAATGATCGACCGCGCGACGGAAATGGGCGCGGACGCTATCGTCGGCGTTCGGTACACGTCCGGCGAAGTTGCGCAAGGGGCCTGCGAAGTTTACGCTTACGGTACGGCGGTCGCGTTGAAAAAATAAACGAACGTCGCCAAAACGACGTTAAAACGAATAAAACAACGTAAATAAAACGTTAATAAGAGAATAAACGACGGTCGCGAGTTGAACGGCGGCGCTCAAAAGCGGCGGCGAAAGGCGAACGACTCGACATTATT
Source organism: Thermoguttaceae bacterium (assembly GCA_045545275.1). Lineage (GTDB taxonomy): Bacteria > Planctomycetota > Planctomycetia > Pirellulales > Thermoguttaceae > RUG369. The sequence continues at coordinate 26,039 of JAZQAP010000369.1, forward strand.
AATAATACGGAGAACTAAAATGGCAAAACCGATGCAAGCGTTGGGAATTCTCGAAGGCAAGGGCTTCATCACCCTGTTTGAAGCGACGGACGCGATGATGAAAGCCGCGAACGTTGAATTTCTCGGTTGGGACAAACCGGGTAGCGGGATCGTTACCGTCTTCGTTACCGGCGACGTCGCCGCCGTCAAAGCCGCGACCGACGCCGGCGCCGCCGCCGCGTCCCGCATCGGCGAAATCACCGGCGTTCAAGTCATTCCGCGTCCGAACGGCGACGTTGAAAAAATCTTGCCGCAAATCAAAAAATCCGCCTCGAAATAGTTGAAACGAACTCCAAGGTTCGTTTTTTCGAGCGCGACGGCGCAAGAAATAGAGTATAAAACGAAAGTAAACGCTAAATACGAAGGAAATAAAAATGAACGACGCTATTGGATTGATTGAAACGAAAGGCGTTCTCGCTCTCGTCAACGCGACCGACGCGATGGCGAAAGCCGCCGACGTCGAAGTGGTCAAACGCATTCAGATCGGCGGCGGTCTCGTTACGACCGTCGTTCGCGGCGACGTCGGAAGCGTTCGCGCCGCGGTCGACGCCGGCGCAGCGGCCGCGCAAGCGGTCGGCGAATTGGTCGCCGCGCACGTCGTTCCGCGTCCGGCCGAGGGCGTGATCGAAGCGTTCACCGCTTGAGATAAAGCGAGCGCAAGCAAGAGTTCGCGTCGTTAGGCGAAGGCGAGAGCTTTTAACGCGACGCGGGCGATTTCGCAACGTTGAAAACGATAAAATTTTCAGCGTATAGGGGCGTTTTGCGTAAACGCCGGTCGAATCGAACTCGAAACAGCAAGACTAGGAGCCAAAGCGATGAAAATTTTGGTGGCGAACTTAGGGTCGACCAGCTTCAAGTACAGTTTGTACGATATGGACGGCGAACGCCTTTTGGCGCGCGGTCGCGTCGAGCGTATCGGCGAAGCGTCGAGTCCTTGCCAAATTTCGATCGGCGACTTTAAAAAGGAAGAAAACGTCTCCGCGCCGAACCACGGCGTCGCGGTGCGCGAGTGTTTGCGTCAGCTGACCGACCCGGAAACCGGCTGCCTGCAAAGCGCGGACGAAATCGCCGGAATCGGTTTTAAAGCCGTTTTCGCTTACGGTTACACCGGCGTCCAACCGGTAACGGACGAGCTTCTCGCGGCGATGGAAGAGTTCAACGCGGTTCTTCCTGCGCACAATCCGCCTTACGTCAAGGCGATGCGCGAATTGAAGGAAAAACTTCCTGAAATTCCGCTCGTCGCGGCGTTCGAAACCGGGTTCCACGAAGAAATTCCGGCGCGCAACCGTTATTACGGCGTCCCGTTCGAATGGGCGGAAAAATACGGCGTCCGACGTTACGGTTTCCACGGCGCGAGCCATCGTTACATCGCGACCCGCTGCCGCGAGCTGTTCGGCGTCGACCGTCGCATCGTCAGTTGCCACCTCGGCGGCTCGAGTTCGATTTGCGCGATCGCCGACGGAAAGAGCCGCGCGTCGAGTATGGGCGGAAGTCCGCAAACCGGGCTCCTGAACAACAACCGTTGCGGCGACTTCGACCCGTTTTGGTGTTCGTATTTGACGAAAAAAACGGGCGTTTCGCTCGACGAACTCCTGCAAACGCTCGCGACAAAGAGCGGTCTGCTTGGGCTTAGCGGCGTTTCCGGCGATATGCGCGATATTTCCGAAGCGCGTTCGCAAGGGAACGAACAAGCTGCGGTCGCGTTCGATGTGTTCGTCGGCGACATTCGGCGCTACTTGGGCGCGTCGTTGGTCGAACTCGGCGGTTCGGACGTGATCGTCTTTACCGGCGGCATCGGCGAACACCGAACCGAAATTCGCGAAGCCGTTTTGAGCGGGCTCGAAGATTTGGGAATCGTTCTCGACCGCGACGCGAACGCGGCGGCGCTCGGCGTCGAAGCGAAGATTAGCGCGCCGTCGAGCCGCGTCGAAATTTGGGTTGTTCCGACGAACGAAGAGATTATCGTCGGGCGGCAAACGAAAGCGCTCCTCGAAGAGCGCGGCGCTTGATTGGC
>JAZQAP010000370.1:0-23811 GCA_045545275.1 Thermoguttaceae bacterium
GAACGCGTCGATTTCGACGCCGCGCGTTTGCGCCTCCGCGACGAGCCGCTTCGTCAACGCCGGAACGACGTCGACCGAAAAATTAAAAACACCGGGCCCGTTCATAAAGAGCTGGTCTTCCGAATGGAACCCGCCGAACGCGTCGAGCGTCGGAACCGCCGTTTCGGACGTCGACGGTTTCCGCGCCGCGCCCGCCGGGACGATCAACATCTCGGCGCCGGAACCGTCCGTTCCGAACTCGAACGGGCCGACCGTCGGGGCGCCGCTCCAAACGTCGTTCGTCGCGCCGTCGACTTCGACCGCTTCAAGGAGCGTCGCGGCGGCGCCGTCGCCGAAAAGGGGACGCGTCGCTCGGTCTTCGGCGTTGATGTATTTCGAGTACGTTTCGGCGGTTACGAAGAGAACTTTCTTCGCCGCGCCGGTCTCGATCAGCCCCTTGCAAATCGAGAGGCCGTAAGGATACCCGCTGCAGCCGAGGTTTATGTCGAACGCGCCGCACTCGCGCCGCAGCCCGAGCCGATTCTGCATAACGCAAGCGGACGACGGCAAGAAATAATCGGGCGACTGGGTGCAAAAAACGACGAAATCGATTTCGTCCGGCGTCGCGATTCCGGCTTCGAAGAGCCGCTCCGCCGCCCGGACGCCGAGATCGAGCGCCGTTTCGTTTTCCGCCGCTATCGGTCGCGTCGCGATCCCGAGCTTGCGTCGAATTTTCTCCTCCGTCCAAAAGGGGAAAACTCGCGCCAACTCGCGATTGTCCAACCGACCGTCGGGAAGGCTCGCGGCGATCCCTCTAATTTGCGCAACTTTCACAACAACTCTCAACGCGAAAATTCGCTCGACGCGCTCGCGAACGCCGTTTCCTCCCGCCGCTTCCTCAAAAACGACGCGAAACGACGCTCCGCCAAGCGCGAAAATGTTAATTTGTCGAGGTAGAAAACGTCGACGCCGCTTCCAAACGCGCCGCCGACGTTCTCGCAACCGTTAAAACGCGACGTCCGAAATCACTTCTCGGCGTCGGCGTCCGGTTGAACGCGTCCGAAGAATTGCGCCAAGTCGCTGAAACTGCGCATCGCCTCTTTGCCGGACTTCATCTCGTCGGAAATCGGCTTGATCTTCTTATCCTTCGGCGCGGCGACGACGACGCGCGGCGCTCTTTCCGAACGGTCGTCGCGACCGCGGCCTCGACGGTTCCCTTCGGAACGTTCGCCCCGTTCGCCTCGGTCGCGGCGCGGACGACGTTCTTCGCCGTCTCGTTCGCGACGCGGACGACGTTCGCCGCCGTTTTCGGAAGCGGTTCCGACAGAAGCGTTTTCGTCGCGGCGCGGACGACGAGGGCCGTCTTGGCGACGTTCGCGAACCGTTCCGGGCGCCAGCGTCGTCAGCGAGACGCGGCGACGTTTCGGGTCGACTTCAAGCACCCAAACCTTCAAGACGTCGCCGACCGCGACCTTTTGGTGCGCGTCGCGAACGTAAGAGTCGCCGAGTTGGCTGATGTGAACGAGCCCGGATTCGTGAAGCCCGACGTCGACGAAAGCGCCGAAATCGACGACGTTCAAGACGACGCCGGTCAGCTCCATCCCCGGTTGAAGGTCTTCCATTTTGAGGACGCCCTTTTTGAAAATCGGGCCCGGGAGGGAGTCGCGCGGGTCGAGACCCGGTCGGACGAACTGTTCGAGCAAGTCGGCGACGGCGAGCGGCCCGGCGCCAAATTCTTCCGCGAGCGCGGCGGCGTCGGTCGCTTTGATCGCTTCGGTCAACTCGGCGACTTTCGACGGAACGCGCAAATCGTCGGCGGCAAACCCAAGTTTTTCAAGGATTTTCGTCGCGAGTTCGTAACTTTCCGGGTGAATCCAAGTCGCGTCGAGCGGGTTGTCGCCGCCGACGATCTTCAGGAACCCGGCGCAGTGCGAGAAGGCCGTTTCGCCGAGCCCGGAGATTTCCTTCAATTCTTCGCGGCGACGATACGGGCCGTTGGCGACGCGGCGCTCGTACACGCGCTTGGCCGTCAGTTGGTTGAGCCCGGCGACATAGCGCAGAATCGCCGGCGTCGCGGCGTTCAGGTCGACGCCGACGCGGTTGACGCAGGACGCGACGACGTTCGTCAGCGCGTCTTTGAGCGCCTTCGACTTGACGTCGTGTTGGTACATCCCGACGCCAAGACGTTCCGCGTCGATCTTAACCAATTCGTTGAGCGGGTTTTGCAAACGGCGCCCGATCGACGCGGCCCCGCGAACCAACGGATCGTAATTCGGGAACTCGTCCTTCGCGATTTGACTCGTCGAGTAAACGCTCGCGCCCGCTTCGTTGACGACGATGTACGCGACGTCGGCGTCGGCGAACTTTTCTTCGATGATTTTCGCGACGAAATTTTCGGCTTCGCGGCAACCGGTTCCGTTCCCGATCGCGAAGACGCTCAGCTTGTACTTTTCGACGAACTCGACGATTTTCGCGGACGCGGCGGCGCGGCGCTCGGCGTTCCCTTGCAGGAAGACGGCGTCGAAGTCGAGAACGTTCCCGAATTCGTCGAGCGCGACCAATTTGCAACCGTTTTTGAAGCCCGGGTCGAGCGCCAAAACGCGGCGACGGTTCAGCGGACGCTGCATCAAGAGGTTGCGCAGATTCTTCGCAAAGACCGAAACGGCTTGCTCTTCGGCGCGGTCGGTCAATTCGCGACGCGCTTCCCGTTCGAGCGACGGCGCGGCCAAGCGGACGACGGCGTCGTCGGCGCAAGCGTTCAGGAAGTCGGCGAACGGGCGGCCCTCGGCGACGAGCGTTTCGCGAGCGATCGCTTTCAGTTGGTCGACGTCGACGTCCAATTTGACCGAAATGATCTTCGCGTTTTCGCCGCGATTCAGCGCGAGCGCGCGGTGCGGCGGGCAGGAACGCAGGTCGAACGACGCGTCGAAGTAATCGACGAACTGCTTTTCGAGCTGTTCCGCTTGTTGTTCTTTGAACGTCTTCTTTTTCTTCTTTTTGTCGGCTTTAGCGGCGGCGTCCTTCGCTTGCGCGTCGGTCGTTTCGGCGGCGGCTTCGGCGTTTTCGGCGGTTTCCGCGCTCGCTTCGCCCGACGTTTCGGTCGTTTCTGCGGCGTTTTCTTCCGCGACCGATTCGACCGGCGTTTCGACGGCTTCCGCTTCCGGCTCCGCGGCGGCGCCCTTCTTCTCGATCTTCTTCGAGACGAGCTTGCCGGTTCGTTGGATTTTGTCGCGCAGACGACGGCGAACTTCAAACGTTTCGGCGAACCGTTCGGCGATAATATCGGCGGCGCCCTTCAACGCTTCCTCGGCGGTCGCGACGCCCTTTTCCGCGTCGACGAACGGCGCGGCGAGCGCGTTCAAGTCGGCGGATTCGTCGGCGGCGTTCAAAATCGCGTCGGCGAGCGGTTCGAGCCCCTTTTCGCGGGCGGCTTGCGCCAACGTTTGACGCTTCGACTTAAACGGCAGGTAGAGGTCGTCCAAGCGGCGCGCGGTGCGAGCTTCGCGAATCTTTTGCTCGAGTTCCGGCGTCAGCTTGCCCTGCGCTTCGATCGTTTTCAGGAACGAAAGTTTGCGGTCGGTCAGTTGACGTTGCTTTTGATACGCCGCGGCGACTTTCGCGACGCCGTCTTCGCTCAAATTCTTCGTTTGGTCCTTGCGATAGCGCGCGATGAAGGGAACGGGATACCCTTCTTCCAACAGGGCGACCGTCGCTTCGACTTGGTCGAGCGGCAGTTCGAGTTCGCGAGCGAGAAAAACGGGATTGACAATAATGGGTTCGGTCATAGCGCCGCGTCCGTCAATTAATATTATATAAGGGTAGGTCGAGCGGAGCCGAGAAATCGGGGCTCGAGCCGGTTTAACCAGTTCCGACGTCGCGTCGGAAACGCTGCGGTCGCGCTTCGGCGTTCGTCGAGCGTTCCCGGCGAACCGTCCGTCGCGGCGTCTTTCCGTCGAAAAAATCGAAAACCGGAGCGCGACGAACGAAAAATTGGCGACCATTCTAAAATCTAAAAGAATTTGCGCCGTTTGTCAAGGGAAGTCGACGTTTTCTCGACAAAAAGTTTAGGAGACGCGCCGTTTCATCTTGCCTGTTTTATCTATCTCGTCTTGTTTAACAAATTAAAAACGGGAAGCGGGGCCCCCCCCCCTGTCGCGCTTTTTAAAAAGGAGTAAAATAGAGAGCGATTTCAGAAAACGAACGCTCCCGACCGGGCGGCGCTTCGGCCCCGTTCCCGGTCTCGTTCGCGCAAGCCGACGACGGAAAGAAGTCGGAGGCCAAGCGGTCTTAGGAAGACAAAAGCTCCTGACAACTCCTTGGCTCACAGAACGACATGGCTACGATCCGACTTGTAAAATGGAGTCGATTTCAGAAAACGAACGCTCCCGGTCGAGCGACGCTTCGGCGCCGTTCCCGGTCTCGTTCGCGCAAGCCGACGACGGAAAGCCGCCGCTTCGGTCTCCGTTTCACTTCGACGACGAGGATATCGACTCCCATGGAAGAACGCGTTTACAATTTTTCCGCCGGCCCGGCCGTCCTGCCGGTCTCCGTTTTGAAAAAGGCTCAAGAAGAACTCCTTTGCCTCCCCGGTTGCGGCGCCTCGATTCTTGAAATCAGCCACCGTTCGAAGCAATTCGGCGAAATCCTCGCGCAAACGAAAGCGAACGTCCGCGAACTCCTGAACGTTCCGGAAAACTACAAGATCATGTTCCTTCAAGGCGGCTCGATCACGCAGTTCGCGCTCCTTCCGATGAACATTATTCGCAACACGAATAAAGCCGGCGACTATATCGTTACCGGGACGTGGAGCAAGAAAGCCGCGTCGGAAGCGAAGACGCAGGGCAAAGTCAACGTTATTTGGAACGGTCAAGACGAAAAATTCGTCCGCAAACCGAGCGACGCGGAACTGCAAACGTCGGCCGACGCCGCGTACTGCTACTACTGCGCGAACGAAACGATCGAAGGGATTCAATTCCCGACCGAGCCGAACGTTTCGGTTCCGTTGATCTGCGACGCGTCGAGCGAAATCTTCAGCCGTCCGGTTCAAATGGAAAAATACGGCGTTCTGTTCGCTTGCGCTCAAAAGAACGCGGGCCCGGCGGGCGTTACGCTGGTGATTATGCGCGACGATTTCGTCGAAATGAGCGGCGCCGACCTCCCGTCGATGTTCTCGTACAAGCAACTGGCGGACAAAGACTCGATGCTGAACACGCCGCCGACGTTCGGCATTTACATCATGAAACTCGTTACCGAATGGCTGAAAGAACAAGGCGGTTTGGAAGTCATGCGTCAAAAGAACGTCGAGAAAGCGCAACTCCTTTACGACGCGATCGACGCTTCGAACGGTTTCTACCGCGTCCACGGGAACAAAGAGTTCCGTTCGTTTATGAACGTTTCGTTCCGCCTCCCGACGGAAGAACTCGACAAGAAATTCCAAGAGGAAGCGAAGGCGTTCAAGTTGGCGAGCCTCGGCGGGCACCGCAGCGTCGGCGGCGAGCGCGCGTCGATCTACAACGCGATGCCGCGCGAAGGCGTCGTCGCTCTCCGCGACTTCATGGTCGACTTCGCGAAGAAAAACGCTTAGTTTAACGGCGCTTTAACGCGACTTCAACCGGCCTCGCTCCACTACGCGACGCCGCGCGAAGGCGTCGCTCTCCGCGACTTTACAGCCGACTTCGCGAAGAAAAACGCTTAGTTTAGCGTAAATTCGCAAACGCGAAGAACCGCGAACAACGAACCCGGCGTCGAAACCTCGGCGCCGGGTTTTTATTTTGCTCTTCAAAAGCGTTTTATCGGACAACGCCAAAACGCCTTGGAATCACGCTCGACCAAGCGTTATCGTAACTCCGTCGTTTTGGCGTATATTTCCTTAATCGTCAACGTCGTTTATTTCTAAGAAAGACATAATTAACGTTGTTCGCTTTCAATTTTTCAGTACGGCGGCAACGGATTACCGTTGTTGTGATCCAAAACCTGCGCCCACTGCACAGACAACCAAGGCGAATCTTTATACTTCGAAGTATCGGCGGATTTAACACGCGCGCGCATACCGTAGTAATCCCCCTTTTCCAATTTAACGCCGTCCCATGCGCTAAGGTTATAACTCGCTACAAACATCCCCCCTAAATCATCGGCCACGACTTCATAAGAAACCCATTGGGGATTGTCGGGATCAGCGTTAGTGCAGAATTGAAACTCGACCGTCGGCGCTTGTTCAAAAGTCCAAGTATTTTCGACAAGCTCAAGGAAGGCGGTAAGAGTATAAGCCTTCGAAGCCGCTAAGTTGTAACCCAGAGTCTCGCCAATATCTACCGGCATCGGAATCTTTTCCACGCAAATCGTATCCGGGCCGACTTCGAAAAGTTCCGATTCCGCATCCGTTCCGTCTTCGAAGAACGCGACGACGGCGAAACACCACGTCGCGTCGGCGTCAAACCCCGAAACTGTCGCGGTCAACGTTTCGGCGTCGTCGGTCGCGGCGACTTCTTCGTAAATCGGTTCCTCTTCGTCCGAAACCTGCATCACGTTGTAAACGACGTACCCGGTCGCGCCTTCGACGGCGTTCCATTCCAGTTTAATCGTCGTCGGTTCGTCGGCGAGGCGACCGCCGTTAACGATTTCCGGAACCTTCGGCGTCGGCGGAACCGGCCCCGAACCGTCGACGGGATAAACCGTTTGGTCGTCCGGGTTGTAATTCACGAACGTCGACGCGGACGGGTCGGAGTTTTCGAAACCGCTCTTCGCGATCGCGACGACCCAAACTTCGTACTCTTTTTCGAGCGCGCCGTAGTGGCGATAAACCGGCTCCGTCGTCGAACGCCAGAGACTCGCGGCGACGCCGGGCTCGTTGTACCAAATTTGATACGACGCGGCGTTTTCGACCGGTTCCCAAGTCAGCTCGAAATAACCGTTTTTATTTTGCTTCGTCAGCAAAATCGGCGTCGCGAGCTTCTCGACGGTCGGCTCCGGTTCCGGCTCCGACGCTTCCACTTTGAACGGAACGACGATCTGCGCCGACGCGTCCGACGCTTCGTATCCCCACTTCGGTTGAGCGACGACCCAAAGCGTGTACTCGGTGTTTTTCACCGCGCCGTAGTGCGTGTATTCCGCTTTCGTCGTCGCGCGCCAAAGCGTCGCTTTACCGTTTTCTTGATAGTAAACGCGATAGTTAACCGCGTTCGGAACCGCGTCCCATTTCAGCGTGAAACTGTAATCGTCGACGCGAACCTCCGCGTTTTCAAGGTTCGGCGTCTCCAATTTTTTCGCGTTCGCCGCCGTCGCGAACGTCGCGCTCGCCAGCGTCGTCGCCAACGCTAACGCGAACGTCGTTAGACCTTGAAAGAGTTTCATTAAAAATTCTCCCGTAAAATTTCGCGCCGCGCGTTCCGCTTCGTTTCGTTCCGACTCGACGAGCGATTTTTCGCCGCGTCGCCTTCTAAGCCGACGAACGCTCGAACGCTCCGACGCTTTCCGCTAAAAAGACCGCCGCGCGAACGATTCGCCGCGTTACACGGTCGCCGTATCTTAAAAATCGCGCTCGTCGGAAACGAAAAGTCGCCAAAACAAGCAACGCCGCCGTTTCCGCGTTCTTTACGTTCGTTCCAAGAAAAACTTGCGCGTTTTTTTAAAATTCTAAGGTTTAAGATTCTCGAAACCTATTTCGATATTACATCTTTTTTTCGAAACGTCAATATATTCTACTCATTTTACCCAGATTATCAAAAAAAATAAAACCCACTCCAATCCGGCGCGACCGTTACAATCGGCCAACGTTGGCGCTCCGGACGCGCTCGATTCGCCGCCGCGACGATTTTTCCGCTTCCAAGAGTAAAGCGCAAAAGAAAATTTACGAGAAAAACAAAAACAAGCGTAAAAAATTTACCGCGAACGCCCCCCGTCGACGGACGTAAAAAAACGCCGACGCTCTTTAAAAAAAGCGTCGGCGTTTCGCAATTCAAGCGCGGCTCGCGGCCTAGGTCGCGCGCTTGGAACGTTTAGGAGACGCTCCAAACAAGAATCCGCGATTCTCGACAACCCGACGTCGCTCGACCGGCGCCGACGTCGCGCGCTTGGATAAGGACGGCGCAAACGCTCGATTCGCGCCGAACCCGTCGTTTAAATCGCTAAGCGATCGTCAAATTAGAGGCAGCACGGAGCGCAAACCGGGGCGCAGCAGCGGACGACTTTGACGCAGCACGGTTTGCAGACGACCGGCTTGCAGCAGACGACCGGTTTGCAGCAGACCGGCTTGCAGCAGACGACCGGCTTGCAGCAGCGGACGACTTTGACGCAGCACGGTTTGCAGCAGACCGGCTTGCAACAACGGACGACTTTGACGCAGCACGGTTTGCAGCAGATCGGTTTGCAGCACGGAGCGCAGCAGCAACCGCATTTGCAATCGTCGCAATTGCAAACTTTGACCATACGGTACTTAATGCAACCGAAGCAACCGCGGACGGCGACGCACTTCCATTCGCATTTGCAATCGTCGGAAGCTTCGCAACCTTCGCACGGAGCGGATTCGACGGCTTCGTCTTGAGCTTCGACGGCGGCGACGGCCGGAGCGGCCGGAGCTTCGTCTTGAGCGGCGACAAAGTTGGCGGAAGCGGTGAAGGCGACGAACGCGACGAGAGCGAAGAACAGTTTCTTAGCCATTGTAAAAACTCCAAAGTTCTTAAAGGGGGGAAAATTCCGACGGTTCAATCCGTCGACGCGACGCGACGCGATTTTTCCAAAAAACGTTCGCTCAAGTCTCGACGACAAAACGATAAGCTTTTTTTGTCGTTCAAACAAGCAAACGTCGCCGAAAATCGCGACGCAACCAAGAAAACAATTCGGAACGCAAAGACGCGACGCCTCAATTAACGTCCGAAACCTGATTTTTTGGTTTTTTCAAAGGTTTTAGCAACGCTGCTACCTTTTATGCTGTCAGTATAACCCGCATTACCGAAACGTCAAGTCTGATTTTGATTATTTTGCCAACTTTTTCAAAATTAACCATCGCTCCTAAATTAACAATCTCAAGCGCTTTATCAGTCTTTCGTATTATCCTCGTTCTACCTATTATCCCTACCGTTCCGATAGATTTTACGCTCCGAGCCGCCGCTCGTTTTACGTCGTTTCGCTTTTTCGCTCGACTTGGTCGACGTCTTCCTCTAAACCGCGCATTTCCTCTATCTTCGCAAAACAGCAATTTAAGCAAACGACAAAGCGCGAAAAAAGCGTTTTAATTCGTTCAACAAACAATTTTCGCGCTAAACGCAAAATTTTGTACGGCGGTCAAAAAAAAAAAACAAATTTTCTCATTTCCTTGTAAAAACGCTTGATTCGCCGTCTCGCGTCCGTTATACTTAAAAGCAACTGGGAAGACGGCGTTTTTTACGTTCCGTATCTTCGTTTATTTCCTCGCTTATCATCTTTTAACGCCATGCGTTCGTTCTTTCGCTTAATTTTTTCTTGTCGTCGAGGCCAACGCGCTTCGCCGACTGTTTCCGCCCCCCATTATTATTTATAAACGGAGGCATTTATGCTACGCAGCATCGTCAATCGTCGCGGGTTCACCTTAGTCGAACTCTTGGTCGTGATCGCCATCATCGGTATTTTGATCGGGCTCCTTCTCCCGGCGGTTCAAGCGGCCCGCGAGGCCGCCCGTCGGATGCAATGCACGAACAACATGAAACAAGTCATGCTCGCCGTCCACAACTACCACGACACGCACGGCGCGGCGCCCGCCAGCACGGCGATCCTCGGCCATTACAGCCGTCGCCATCCGAATCCGGCGCCGTTCATCGGAGCGAAAGTCGTTTTGCTTCCCTTTATCGAACAGTCGGCGCTTTGGAATCAATGTTACACAGCTTCGCAGGAAGTCGGCGAAAACTCGTTCCCATGGGAGTCGTCCTCCGGCGTGAACCACAACACCGACTGGAACTATAAAATCAAAATCGACGGCTACATTTGCCCGTCGGACGGCGAAGCGACGTTGCTCTCGAACAGCGGTTGGGAATCGCTGCAGACCGGTCGCGCCAACATCATTTTCTGCTCCGGCGACGCGCCTTGGGCCTGCCACTACAACGAAAAACACGAAGGGAACGCGCGAGGCAAGGTCGGGTCGCGCGGCTTTTTTATGCCGGAAATGTGGAAATCGTTCGCCCAATGCACGGACGGCACGAGCCAAACGCTCGCGATCTCCGAAACTTGCGTCGGCGACCAATACACGAAGAACCTTAAAGGCGGCGTTACCGTCGTCGACGCGATGCACAGCAACGCGAACATCACGCCGGGCAACTGCCTCGTTCACGGTTACGACCCGAACGACCGCAACCAAATCGCGATTCCCGGCGACGCTTGGCGCGGCACGCTTTGGTACGACGGTCGCGCGGCGAGCGCTTGCTTCACCGCGAACGTTCCGCCGAACTCGCCGACGTGTATGTGGGCGAACACCCATCCTTGGATCGCCGGCGGCGCGCAAAGCTATCACTCGGGCGGCGTCAACGTCGGTATGCTCGACGGTTCGATCCGCTTCGTTTCCGACACGATCGACTGCGGCAACATCAACGCTTACCAAGTAACGTCCGGCAAGAGCCCTTACGGCGTTTGGGGCGCCGCCGCGACGCCGAAGGGCGGCGAAACGGAAGCGATGTGAAAAACGTTCGCGACGCCGAAAGGAGGTTTATATGAAATTTCAACGTTTGTTTTTAGTCGGCGCGCTCGCCTTCGTTTGCGTTTCCGCGTTCGGATGCGCCGAAAAGCGTCCCGACGGTTTTCCGGAACTTTATCCGATTTCAATCAAAATTCTGCAGGAAGGCAAACCGCTCGAAGGCGCGAGCGTTAATTTGGTCGCGCAAGACCCGCAACTCGTTCGCTGGCCCGCCGGAGGAAACACAAACGCCGACGGCGTCGTCGAATTGCGCACCTACGGTTACGAAGGCGCGCCCGCCGGAACGTTTAAGGTTCTCGTCATGAAAACCGAAACGCTCGGCGAAGCGAATTCGCCCGAAGAAGCGCAACGGCTTATGCAAGAAGGCAAACTCGGCGATTTCGAGCGCTTCGACCTCGTCGACACGCGTTACCGCGACCAAGCGCAAACGCCGTTGTCGCTCGAAGTCAAAGCGGGGTCGAACGCAACGCAAGAGTTCGACGTCGGCGCCCCGATTCGGGAACCGGTTCGTATGCCGGGAACCTAATCGCCGCGTTTTATCTCCGTCCTAAAAATTTTCCCGACCGCGCTCGACGACGCGACCTCGAACGTTGCGTCGTCGAGCGCCTCGCCCGTTCAACATATTGGGAGTTTTTAATATGTCGCAACGTTTTTCCCGCCGTTCTTTCCTCGCCGCCGGAACCGGAGCCGCCGCGTTCGCCGCTCTTTCGGGCGCCCAATATATTCAAGCGCAAGACGCGCCGAAAATCCAAGGTTTCGACGAAACAAAAACGAACGTCGCCGAACAAAACGTTTGGAAACCGTTTACCGACCGCAAGTTGCGAATCGGGATCGCCGGGTTCGGCCTTTGCCAATTCGGCGCGCAGTTCGGACTCCAAGATCACCCGAACGCGGAAGTCGTCGCCGTTTCCGACCTCTTCCCGGATCGTTGCGCCGGTTTGGCCAAGGCTTGCCGCTGCGAAAAAACCTACGAATCGCTCGAAAAAATGCTCGAAGACGACGCGATCGAAGCCGTTTTCATCGCCACCGACGCGCCGAGCCACTGCGATCACGTCGTGAAGGCGTTGAAAGCGGGGAAACACGTCGCCTGCGCCGTTCCGGCCGTTTTCGGTTCGCTCGAACAAGCGGCCTTGCTCTTCGAAACGGTCAAGTCGACCGGTTTGACTTACGCGATGTTCGAAACTTCCGCTTACCACGACGCCGTTTACGCGTCGCGTAAAATCTACGAAGCGGGCGGTTTCGGACGCATGATCTACACCGAAGGCGAGTATTACCACTACGGCGTCGGCACGCTCCCGGGCTATAAAGATTGGCGACGCGGCCTCCCGCCGCAATGGTATCCGACGCACTCGAACGCTTATTACACTTGCGTTACGGGCAATACGTTTACGTCGGTTTCCTGCGTCGGTTGGCGGAGCAAGCTCGAAGAATATCAAAAGGGCGCGAACCCGCACGACAACCCGTTCGGCACCGAAACGGCTCTCTTCGAAACGAGCGAAGGCGGTTCGGCGCGAATGGTCGTCAGTTGGGACAGCGCGGGCTGGGGCGGCGAAACCGGACGCAACCGCGGCGAAATCGGCGCTTACGACCAAGCGTACATTCCGCTTAACGCCGACTCGACAAAGCTCGTTCAATCGCTCGGCGAACTGCGCAAACCGGCGCTCCCGCCGACGGTCGGCGCGGGCGGGCACGGCGGCTCGCACGGGTATCTCGGCTCGAACTTTATCGAGTCCGTCTTGAAGGGCGTTCGCCCGACCGTCGACGTCGCGACCGCGCTGAACACGACCGTTCCGGGAATCGTCGCGCATATGTCGGCGCTAAAAGACGGCGAACGGCTCCCGATTCCGCAATTCGAACTCGACTGAATTGGAAGCGAATCGTTAAAATCCGCCGTCGAGAACGCGATTCGTCGGCGGAAACGCGACTTAGGCTCTTGACAAACGCCGCCGCGTCATTAATATAATAACGTCGCGGCGAAAAAAACGACGGGAAAACGGGTCGACGGCGCGTCGAAACGCTTTCCCGTTTTGCGTATTTTCTCCGTTTTAACGTTAATTTTTCTTTTCACCGTCGACTCGACCGCCGTCGAGAGGAGCGCGTTATGAAAATCGGAACCGTTAAGGAAATCAAGCAACACGAATACCGCGTCGGGCTTACGCCGGACGTCGTCGCCGCTTACGTCGCCGCCGGGCACGAAGTTTACGTCGAAGCCGGCGCGGGCGAAGGTTCCGCTTTTCCGGACGAAGAGTACGCCGAGGCGGGCGCGAAGATTCTTCCGACGGCGCTCGAAGTCGCGTCGACGGTCGACATGCTCGTGAAGGTGAAAGAGCCGCTTCCGCGAGAATACAATCTCCTGCGTCCGGGCTTGATTCTTTACACGTACCTTCACTTGGCGGCGGAACGTCGCTTGGCGGAAGAGCTTGCGGCGAAAAAGGTGAAGGCGGTCGCTTACGAAACGATTCAAGAGCCGACCGGGCTTCCGTGTTTGCGTCCGATGTCGGAAATCGCCGGACGTTTGAGCATTCAAGAGGGCGCGAAGTACATTGAAAGCGCTTACGGCGGTCGCGGGATTCTTCTCGGCGGCGTTCCGGGCGTCGAACGCGGCAAGGTCGTTATCGTCGGCGGCGGGATCGCCGGGACTTACGCGGCGAAGGCGGCGGTCGGAATGGGCGCGCAAGTTACGATCATCGACGTCAGTCTCCAACGCTTGACCTATTTGGACGATATTTTCGGCGCCGGCGTTACGACGTTGTTCGCGTCGGAACGCAACATCGCCCGCGCGCTTTCCGAAGCGGACTTGGTCGTCGGCACGGTGCTCGTTCCGGGCGGTTCGACGCCGAAACTGATTCGCCGCGAACACTTAAAGACGATGAAGCGCGGCGCGGTCATCGTCGACGTCGCGGTCGACCAAGGCGGCTGCTGCGAAACGTCGCGCGTTACCTATCACGACGACCCGGTCTTCATCGAAGAGGGCGTCGTTCACTATTGCGTCGGGAACATGCCGGGCGCCGTTCCGCGCACGTCGACGGTCGCGCTGACGAACGCGACGCAAATTTACGGCCTGCAAATCGCGAACCTCGGCCTCGAAGAGGCGGCGCGTCGCAATCCGGCGCTGGCCAAGGGCGTCAACTATTACGACGGCAAGTGCGTCAACGCGAACGTCGCCCGCAGTCTCGGCGTCGAGTTGGTCGACCTCGCGACGCTGATCGGCTGAACGCTTAACCGTCGCTAATTTTAGCGCTTAAACAAAGAAAAACGCCGCCGAGCCAACCGACTCGACGGCGTTTTTTAACGCGCCTTTCCCGTCGAACGCGCGCCGTTTTTCTTTTTTTTGTTGTCGCTTTGCAACCCGTTGTTTTAAAGGAGAAAGCGCAATGTCCGAAGCCGCCCGTTCCCGCGCCGCCGACGCCGAAATCGTCGTTCGTTCCGCCGTCGAAACCGACTTGGAAGCGATCGGCGCGATCGCGGAGACAATTTTCGGCGACGAAATCGCCGGAACGCCGCCGTCGCTTTTGCCGACGCTTTATCGTTATTTAGCGCGTTATTATTGGTTCCCGACGTCGCCGTTCAACTTGGCGGCGCTCGTCGACGGGCGGCTTTGCGGCGCGCTCTTCGCGGCTCCGGCAAATTTAGCGGAAAACGCCGACGCCGCCGACGCTTGGATCGCGCCGCGCCTCGCGACGTCGGAAGAGCGAGCATTTTTTGCGAAATACCGCGCTTACCTCGACGCGAACCGTCGCGCCGAACTCGCCGCGGCGCGTCCGAACGAAACGCTTCTTCTCTTTTTCGTTAGCGTTCGGCCCGGTTGCGGTCGCGCATTGTCGTGGGAGTTCGAGCGGCGTTTGCGAGCGAAAGTCGCCAAGTCGTCGACGCCGACAAACGCCCCCGCTTCCTCCGTTCCGCCTTCGACGCTCCTTTGGACGGACGACACTTGCGATTTCGACTGGTACGAACGCAACGGTTTCGTCGAAGTCGCGCGTTTCCCGCAACAAACCGAACTGCGCCCGGAACCGTTTTCGACCTTTCTTTTCCGCAAAGAATATCGATAACTCGCCGCGCTCGAACGAACTTCGAGCCGTCTTCAAGCGCGCCGCTCGACGTTCCGACGCTCGACGCAAAAACGCCGCCGAGTCGGCAAAACTCGACGGCGTTTTTTAACGCGCTCGCGACTCGACGCGAACGGTTCCGCTTCGTCTAAGCGTTTTCGCCGCCGTCGACGCCGCGTTTCGAATCCAAAATCTTGCGCCAAACGAAGCGCGAAAGGAAACTTTCGTCGGCGGAAGCGTCCATTTTTTGAAAAAGCTCCCAAGGCGCCGCGAACGCGACGATCTCTTCGCCGAGCGCTTTGCGCAAGACGAGCCGCGCCGAAACGTCGATTCCGCCGACGACCGCCCGCCCTTCGCCGTCCGGACGGTTCGCCTCCGCGAACGGAAAAAGCGCGACGCTCGCGCAACCGGAAGCGAACGGAATCCGAACCGCGTCGGTCGAAGCGCCGCGAACGTAATTCGCCAAAACGACGAGCGCGCTCAAAGCGTCCGCGTCGACCAAAAAGACGACGGCTTTCGGCGTTTCGTTCGACGTCAACTTCGCCAACGGCTTGAAAACGACGCAAACCCCCTCGGGTTCGACGGTCGGCAAAGACGCGACATAGCGTTTCGCCGCGTCGGACGTCGGCGCGTAACCTTCGCCCTTCTCGAACTTGCGACGCGCCGCCGGTTCCATTTGCGCCAACGCTTCGTCGCCCGGCGGCCAACCGGCGAACCCGGTCGAAAAGAAACGTTCGAACCCGGACGCGCCGCAAGGAAACCGCTCCGACGCGAACGGCTCGAGCGCGAGTCCGCCGACCGCGCCCGGACAACGGCAGTTTTCAAGATCGACGTAAACCGTTTCGCCGCGCGCCGCTTGCGCCAACGCGAGCGCGGCGCAACGCCCGACGAGCGGACGAGCGTTCGGCGGAATTTCGTTCGCGTAAAAAACGGCGAGCGGCGGGAATTTCAGCGCGAGCGTCGTTTCCCAAGGCGTTTGCGTTCGTCGCGTCATTGGCGCTCCTTTTCGACAAAGCGGTTAAAGCGTTGAATCGCAACGTTTGCACGCGTTTATTTCTCGACGATTTCAATCTTCGCGAAGTACGCCGCTTCCCAACTCCAGCCGTTCGGTTGGTTGACGATTTCGATTTTCGTCTCTTTTCCGGCGTTTTGCCCGAGCGGAACTTCGACGGTCAGCCAACCGTCCGCGCCGACGACGTCTTTCGAAACGACAAGCTCTTTCGCCGTTTCGCCGTTCAGTTTAACGATCAGCGAATAGTCGCCGACGACGTCGCCCGCTTGGTGATGCGAAACTTCCAAAACGAGCGTCGACTTCGCCGTCGGAACGACCGTCTTCGAAACGACCGCGCCGATTTCGCGAAGTTCCGGGTGCGTCATCAAGACGTTTTGGCGACCGCGGTACTCGGCGCGGAAACCGGGGTTCATATCCGGGCCCATATGCGAAACTTGGAAGCCGTTAAAGTGTTTCGCCGTCAACTCTTCGAGCGAATATTCGCGGAACTTGATTTGCTTCAACTCTTCCTCGGTGAAGCGAATCGCGGCGCCGTCGCGCGGGAGTTCTTCGCTCGGCGCGACGCACGACGCGAGCGCGCTCGGCTTCGTCTCCGTTTGCGGAATGAAATACGTCGGAACGCCGTCGACGTCGCGGACGAAACCGCCCTCTTTCTTAATCGCTTGGAGCGCCAACGAATCGCAAACGTCGATCAGCGCCGGGAAGTTGTACGCCGTATGACTGAAGACGCCGGTTTCGTCGAGTTTTTCCGAGAAGCGCGCCGGAAGTTTCGAGAATCCGAGCGTCGCGAAGAGGACGCCCCCCGCGTTCGACGGGTTGCAGTCGGAGTCTTGCCCGGCTTGCATCGAAATTTTGATCGTTTCGTCGAGATCGCCCTTGCCGTACAGGAGCCCGAGCAAGATATACGCGCCGTTGATTTTCGCGTCGATATTAAACGCGGAGTCATGCCCGCTGCACGACCAAGCGCGGTATTTCGGGTTGTGTTGGTACTTTTCGTTAATCTTGTCCCAGCAAGACTTCCAGTCGTTCGGGTTCTCGCGGTACCAAGCGAGCAAGTCGCGGACTGTTTCGGCGTATTGCGACTCGGCCGGAATCGCTTCCAACGCTTTTTCGATAATCTTCACGACGTCGGTTTCGAAAAACGCTTCGGCGTACATCGCGCCGACGAACTGACCGGCGTACATCCCGTCGCCGTAATTCATCAGCCGCCCGAATTTTTCGCCCATTCGAATCGCGTTGTTCGGCAGGCCCGGCGAAATCAAGCCGGAAAAGTCCGCTTCGATTTGATAGTCGATGTCGTCGGCGCACTTGTTGAGCGTCGGATAACTCGAAAACGGCGGCGCGATCCCGCAACGCAAGTTGTGTCGCCCGGCGACGTTGGCGTGCCAAAGCGCGTATTCGCTGTTGGCGAAATCGATCCCGGCTTGGCGAATCGAAACGTCGAGCCCGTGTTCCTCCATCGAGCGCAGGAACGTCATTTCGACGTAAAGGTCGTCTTGGCCGAACGCGTTGTTGATCATTTCCGGCGTCCATTTAGGCATATCGGCGTCCGGAATGATTCGGTCGCAGAAGCGGAACTCGGTCGGCGCGCCCCAGCAGACCCCGGCGATTTGGCCGATCCAGCCGGCTTTCATTTTGTCGCGATACTCGGCGACCGGAAGCGTTCGGTAAAGTTTGCCGTCGATTTCGACGGGTTCGGCGGCGAGCGACGCGGCGGCGGAACCGAAAAGCGTCGCGGTTCCCAACAGAGCGGCCCAAAGTTTTTTCATCGGCGCAAATCCTTTAATGAAAACGGGTTGACTCGACGGCTTTCGCTCCGGCGCGACATTCCCCTCTTCCTTCTCTCTTTCCCGAAAAGTCCGAAAACGTCGCCCGATGCCGCCGCAAGAAAATAAAAAAACGCGGAGCCGAAACTCCGCGTTCATTATACCCGAATCGGGCGGCGATTTCAACGGTTTCGCCGCCGTTTCGTCAAAATTCGGATTTTATTTTCAACCGACGCTCAACGAACGATCGTTTGCTCGCGGCCCGGGCCGACCGAAACGATCGAAATCGGACGCCCGAGAATTTCTTCGAGGCGCGCGACGTATTTTTTCGCGTTTTCCGGAAGATCGTCGTATTTCGAGATTTGGTCGATCTCTTCCGCCCAACCCGGCAACGATTCGTAAATCGGTTTCGCGCGGGCCAAGTCGTCGACGTCGGACGGGAACGACTCGATTCGCTTGCCGTCGAGTTCGTAAGCGACGCAAACGTTAATCGTTTCGAAACCGCTCAACACGTCGAGCAACATCAGCGAAAGCTCGGTCGCGCCGCTCAAACGGCTCGTGTAACGGACGGCGACGGCGTCGAACCAACCGCAACGGCGCGGGCGTTTCGTCACGGTGCCGTATTCGTTGCCGCGGTCGCGAATGCGTTGGCCGATTTCGTCGTCGAGTTCCGTCGGGAACGGGCCGCCGCCGACGCGGGTCGAGTACGCCTTGATAATCCCGACGACGCGCTTAATGAAGGTCGCCGGAAGACCGGAACCGGCGGTAACGCCGACCCCGGAGCTGTTGCTGCTCGTAACGTACGGGAACGTCCCGTAATCGACGTCGAGAAGCGCGCCTTGCGCTCCTTCGAGCAAAATTTTCTTGTCGGCGTCGACCGCGTCGAGGAGATAGTCGACGACGTCGGCGACAAACGGCTTCAGGCGCGCCGCGAAATCGGTATATTGCGCGATAATTTCTTCCGCGTCAAACTTTTTGACGGTCGCTTTGACTTCGTCGTCGCGAGCCATTCCCGGGAGCGCGCGGTTTTTCAGCTCGACGATTTTGCGGATTTTTTCCGGGAAGTCGGCGCGGTACATATCGCCGACGCGAACCGCCGTCGAACGCCCGACTTTGTCGCGATAGCAGGGGCCGATCCCGCGCATCGTCGTCCCGATCGCTTCGGAACGGACGCCGGCGTCGTTCATCAAACGGTCTTCCTCTTTATGCCAAGGGAAGATGACGTGCGCTCGCGAACTCAACATCAGGTTCTTTTCGATTTCGACGCCCGCGTCGCGCAGACGGTCGATTTCGCCGAGAATCGATTCCGGGTCGACGACGACGCCGTTGGCGATAACGGACTGCACTTCCGGACGGAAAATACCGCTCGGAATCAGCGACAACTTGTATTTTTTCCCGTCGAAGACAACCGTGTGTCCGGCGTTCGCGCCCCCTTGATAGCGGACGACGATTTCGTTTTGAGCGGTCAACAAGTCGACGATTTTACCTTTCGCCTCGTCGCCCCATTGCAATCCGATAACGCAAGTTGCGGGCATTTCACTTCCTTAATTTTTTTGGGTTTCCGGCGCCGAACCTTCGACGCTCAATATTTTTCGGGAACCGCGCGGCGAACGCGCTTTGAAAAACGGCGTTTTTAAACGACAAATTTACGCAAACGACCGTCCAAACGCTTTAGTTTACCACGAACGCGCGCCGACGCAAGGGGGGGCGCCGCTCAAACGGCGTTCGCGACGCCGAAAACGTTTCTTTTTGCCGACTTTAACGGAAAACCGGGCGTTTCGGAGCGTTCGGCGCCGTTTTTTCTCCACGCATGAGCGTTAAATTTTAACTTTCTTGAAATTTTACGTTGCGCCGCTCCGAAATCGCTTGATTTTCGCCCTCAAACCGGGTATCCTAAAGGCGTCGTTTCGTCGTTTTGCGACTTTCCCACCGTTCCCCCGTTCGTTGAAGGTGTTCGAATGACGTTTCCGCGCTTCCAAGTCGTTTTCGCCGTTTTGTCCTTATTATTAATAGCGCCCGTTTGCGCGACGTTCGCCGACTCGCCCGTTTCGGAACGCCGCGTCGCGCTGATTCTCGACCAACCGCCGCGCGTCCCGATGCAACTCGAGTCCGACTTCGTCGCCGAGATCGCGTCCGACCTCGACGCCGCCGACGCGACGCTCGCGATTACCGTTCTGAACGTTTCCGCCGATTCCGGCGTCGTTTCCCGCTCCGGCGAACCGGTCGACCTCGCCGCGTTCGACGCCGTTTGGCTCCACCAAGGCGACGCGATCTCCGCTTCGACCGCGCTCTTTGCCGAACCGGTCGTTTCGGCGTTGCGTTCGTTCGTCGAGTCGGCGCCCGAGCGCGGCGTCTTTTTGACCGGCGGAGCGGCCGCGCTCCTCGACCCGCTCGGTTTCGGCCCGATCAAAACCGCTCCGGTTACTTTCGGCGACGACCGCGCGCAAGCGGGCCTTATTCCGGTCAACCCCGACGCCGCCTTCTTCGCCGACGTCGAGCCGGACCGCGGAACCTGCTGGATAACGAACGCCGCGTTCCCCGCTTTCGCCGATTTCGCTTGCGAAGCGCCGAACGTCCGAACGCTCGCGACGACGCCGGGCGGCCCCGCGCTTCCGCTCTTGGTCGCGCTCGACGAAAGCGGCAAAACGGACGAAACCGCCGGTCGCGTCAAAGCGGCGGCGTTCGCTTGGCGCGTCTCCCCGCTCTTCGACCGCGCCGCGCCGCTCTTCAAAGAAAACCTCAAAGCGTTTTTCCGCAACGGTTTGAAACAAGTCGGCGGCAATATTCCCGCGTCCGATTTCGTCGCGCCCGCTTTCGTTCTTCCCGATTTCGACGCGCTCGAACGCTCCGTTTCGCACCTCGTCGAGACGTTCGCCAACGACTACCCGAACGGCGCCCAATACCTCGAACGCCTCGCCGAACTGCGCGAAACCGCCCAAACGGTCGACGCACCGGAAGCCGCCGCCGAGCTGAACGCCGCGTTCGCCGCGCTCCAAAAAGAAGCGCTCCTCGCGAACCCCGATCTCGACTTCGACGCGTTCCTCGCCGTCCGCCGCGACCCGAATAAACTCGGTTTCCCCGACAATTTCAACAGCAACTCCGTCCTCCCGACGACCGGCTACCGCGACGCGCTCGTTCGCGTCGACGTCCGAACCGGCGAAAAATCCGACGTTTACGTCCCGAAACACGGCGAGTTCGTCGGCGACCTCGAACTCCATTACGACGCCGACAAAGTGATGTTCTCCTCGCCGGACGCCGGAAACGCCGACCCGGAACTCGCGAAGCGTTGGCGTCTTTGGGAACTTCCGCTCGATTCGAACGGAAACGCGACCGGAGCCCCCGCGCTTCTCCCGACCGTCGAAGCGCCGGACGTCGACAATTACGACGCTTGCTACCTCCCGGACGGGCGAATCGTCTTCTGCTCGACCGCTTGCCAAACCGGCGTCCCTTGCATCGACGGGAGCGGGCACGTCTGCAACCTTTACCTCCGCGAAAAAGACGGCGCCGTCCGCCAGCTGACGCTCGAGCAAGACCACGACTGGAATCCGGTCGTTCTTAACAACGGGCGCGTTATGTACTTGCGTTGGGAATACGTCGACCTGCCGCACGCGTTTTCCCGCATTATGTTCCACATGAACCCGGACGGCACGAACCAAACGGAGCTTTACGGAAGCGGCTCTTATTGGCCGACCGCGATGTTCGGCGCGCGCCCGCTCCCCGGCGACTCCTCGAAGTTCGTCGCGGTCGTCGGCGGGCACCACGAAACGCCCCGCGTCGGCGATCTCGTTATCTTCGACCCGGCGCGAGGGCGTCAAGAGGCGACCGGCGCCGTCCAACGAATCCCCGGTTACGGCAAGGAAGTTCAGCCGACCGTTATCGACCTGCCGATCGCGCAAACTTGGCCGAAATTCGTTCACCCGTTCCCGATTTCGGAGGAATTTTTCCTCGTTTCCTGCAAGCGTTCCGCGTCGGAGCCTTGGGAAATTTGCCTCGTCGACGTGTTCGACAATATCGTTACCCTTTGCCGCGACGCGGAGAACGCGCTCCTCGAACCGATTCCGCTGCGCCCGACGGAGCGTCAACCGATCGTTCCCGACCGCGTCGTCCCCGGCGCGTCGGAAGCCGACGTTTTCATCGCCGATATTTACGAAGGCCGCGGTTTGCCCGGCGTCGAACGGGGCGAAGTCGCCGCGTTGCGCGTTTTCAGCTATCATTTTAGCTATCAAGGAATGGGCGCCGAACCGCACGGCGTCGGCCTCGACGGCCCTTGGGATCCGCGCCGCATTATCGGGACGGTTCCGGTTCTCGAAGACGGTTCCGCGACCTTTAAAATCCCGGCGATGACGCCGATCGCGCTACAACCGATCGACAAAAACGGCAAGGCGCTCCAACTGATGCGCAGCTGGATCACCGCGCTTCCGGGCGAATCGGTCTCTTGCGTCGGCTGCCACGAAGACCAAAACGAAACGTCGCCGACGACGCCGCGAACGCTCGCCGGTCAAACGAAGCCGCTCGAACTCGAACCGTTCTTCGGCGAGCCGCGCGGTTTCTCGTTCGAACGCGAAATTCAGCCGATTCTCGACCGTTACTGCCTCGACTGCCATCGCCCGGACTCCGAAACGGTCGCGAAAATGATCGCCGACGGCAAGCTCCCCGCCGACGTTCGTTCGACCGAAAAGCGCCCGCGCCAAACGTTCGGTTTCGACCGAATTCCCGATTTCCGCCCGACGGAGCCGAAACGCCTCTTGGTCGACGGCGGTTACATCGACGCCGCGTCGCGTTATTCCAACGCTTATTACCAACTGCGCCGCTTCGTCAACGTTTCGACGAAGGAAAACCAAATGGCGGTTCTTACCCCGCGCGAATTTCACGCCGACTCGAGTCCGCTCGTCCAACTCCTCGAAGCGGGGCACTTCGGCGTCGAACTCGACCAAGAGTCTTGGGCGAAGTTGATCGCTTGGATCGACCTGACCGCGCCGTATTACGGCAACTGGGGCGAAATCCGCAATTACGCCATTCCGGAACGCGTCGAAAGCCAATGGTCGCGCCGCGAAGAACTCCGTCGACTTTACGCCGGCAACGTTCCGCGCCTCGACGACGACCCGACCGTTCCGGTCAAACCGTCCGAACCGGCGGAAGCGTCCCCCGAATCGAAGCGCCGTCTCCGCTTTTCGCTTGAAAAACGCGCCGACGCCGCCGAATCGACTTGGCGTCGCGACGGCGAAGACGAGCGCGTCCCGTTCTCGGTCGACCTCGGCGACGGCGTTAAGCTCGAAATGGTTCCGATTCCCGGAACGAATTTCTTCGCGAGTCGTTTCGAAATCTCCAACGAGCAGTACCGTGTCTTCGACCCGTCGTTCGACTCCGGGCTCGAATTCGGCGACTTTATCCAATTCAGCCCGGGCGAAATCGGTTGGCTCTTGTCGCGCAAAAAGCAGCCGGTCGCGCGAACGACTTGGAACGACGCCGCCGAGTTCTGCGCTTGGCTGAGCGAAAAGACCGGGCGCAAGTTCCGCCTTCCGACCGCGTCCGAATGGCGTTTCGCGGCGTCCGGCGGCGACTCGACGGCGAAAAACTGGTTCGGCGACGCCGTCGATTACGCGCCGTTCGAGAACTTCGCCGACTCGACGTTCGCGAAAATCGACCCGTTCTCTTGGGCCGGTCGCGTCGACAATTTGCCCGCTTGGCGTCCGGCCGACTGGAGCGTCGACGACCGAAGTCGCGTTTCGGCGCCGGTCGGCTCGTACTCGGCGAACCCGTTCGGTCTGTTCGACGTTCAAGGGAACCTCGCCGAGTGGACGTCGTCGGAAGTCGTTCAACGCCGCGAAGTCGTCGACGCGACCGGCGCGATCGTCGAAAGTTCGGCGACGCCGAAAAAGGTCGTTTGCGGCGGTTCTTGGCGCCTCGAAGCGCGCAAGGGAACGCTCGACGCCGAGCGTTACTTCCCGGCGAACTTCCCCGTTCGCGACGCCGGTTTCCGCGTTATCTGCGTCGACTGATTCGCCTTTTTCCCGTTAAAAACCCAAACGCCGCCGGGCTCGTTCGCGATTCCGGCGGCGTTTTTCTTTCTCGTTTCTTCGCGATTTCGCCGACTTTTCCCCGCCGCGCCAAGAAACGAAAAAGCGGCAAACGCCGCCGTATTTCTTCCGGAGCGTTTCCCGCTTTCTTAAGTTAAAGTCGTTTCGTTCTTTAAAGTCTTTTGTTTCAGCGATTATTGATTTAACGTTCTTGCTTGCGTTTATCCGCCGTTCAAGCGTTTTCGATTTCTTCTCGAGTCGGCAAGGACGGTTGCGCCCCGAACTTTTGCGCCGACGGGCGCTCCGGTTCGCTGGTCGCTAGACGCCGCCGCGC
>JAZQAP010000371.1:0-2566 GCA_045545275.1 Thermoguttaceae bacterium
CCGCGACTGCACGAGCCGCGAAGTCGACAAATGCGAACTCTACCTCGTCGAAGGGAACTCCGCGGGCGGGAGCGCCGAAGGGGGCCGCATTCGCGAATATCAAGCGATTCTGCCGTTGCGCGGTAAAATCATCAACGCTTATAAATCCCGCGACGAAAGGGTTTTAGCGAACGAAGAAGTGCGCAGCATGATCGTCGCGTTCGGCGGCGGCTTCGGCAAGGAAATGGACCTCTCGAAGCGCCGATACGGCAAAGTCGTCATCATGACGGACGCCGACGTCGACGGTTCGCACATCCGCACGCTGTTGCTGACGTTCTTCTACCGTCAAATGTACGATCTCGTCAAAGCCGGGCACGTTTACGTCGCGCAGCCGCCGCTCTTCCGCGTCCGACGCAAAGGCGGCAAGGGAACGACGCGCTACGTCCAAACGGAAGAGGAAATGAAGAAGGAACTCCTCGACGCCGGGATTCAAAACGCCGCGCTCGACCCGAACGACGGGCGCCTGATCGAAAACGAAGCGATGGTCGCGCTCTGCCGCACCCTCAGTTCGTTGGAAGAGTCGATCCAAGCGTTGGAACGGCGCGGCTTTAGCCTCCGTTCGTTGGCGGAGCTTCAAGACCCGGCGACGGCGCGCCTTCCGATGTACAACGTTCAATGGAAGGATCAAACCCGCTGGTTCTTCGACCGCCGCGAGCTGACCGAGTTCACGACGCAAATCGAACAGGAAACCGGCTCGTCGCTCGACGCGTTGACGGCCGCCTCCTCGATTTCCGCCGGGTTGAGCCAAGACCCGACGAAAGACGTCGACGAAAACGCCGACAAAGCGCCCGACGCCGTTTTGCGCGTCGTCGAGTTGCACGAAGTCCGCTCGCTGAACCGCCAACTCGCCGCGTTGCGCGACGCGGGCTTCGAAATCGACTCCCTTTATCCGATTCAGCGCACCGGCGTCGAAGGCGCGCGGTACAAGTTGATTCGCGGCGAAACGGAAACCGGCGTCGACGACCTCCGCTCGCTCTTAACCTCGATTCGCGAAGCCGGCGAAAAAGGTTGGCAAATCACGCGCTTTAAAGGGTTGGGCGAAATGGATCCGGAAGAGTTGCGCGAAACGACGCTCGACCCGGCCAACCGCACCCTCGTTCAGGTAACGATGGAGGACGCGGAAGCCGCCGACGCCCTGTTCCGCATCTTGATGGGCGACAAAGTCGAGCCGGGCCGCGAGTTCATCGAAAAATTCGCGCTCGACGTCAAGTATCTCGACGTTTGACGCGCCGTTCCGACGGTTCGGTTTCGCCGTTTCGTCCTTAATCCGTTTTTCGCCGCCGTCGGAGCGTTTTCCTTTCGTTTCGACGCGGCGCCGACGAGCGTTTTGCCGCCGTCGAGCCGTCGATTTCCGGTTCGACGACGGTTTTCGTTTATCCGCGTTTCCCCGTTCCTCTATTTCCCCCAGTCGAGCGCCGTTATGTCGTTTTCCCAACCATCCCAACCGTCGAACGCCGACGGTCGCCGTCCCGAAAAAAACGCTCCTAAAAACGCGTCGCAATCGAAAAACGGCGGCGCCGGCAAGAAAAAATCCGGTAAAAACGCCAAAATTTCGCTCGGCGCCGACGACAACCGTCGCAAGTTGGCCGAAACGTTCGCGACGGCGGGGCGCGACGCTCTCGCAGACGGCGACTTCGAAGAGGCGTTCGACGCGTTCCAACAAGCGCTCGGTTACAACGCGAACCATCTCGCGGCGCGAATCGGGCTCGGCAAGATTTGGCTTGAGTTCGAGGAGTTCGAACGGGCGTTCGAAGAGGCGAACCGCGTTCTGAAGCTCGATCCGAAACGCGCCGAAGCGTTCGAGTTGCGCGGTCATTCGAAACGCTTTTTGGGCGACTTCGAAGGCGCGGTCGCCGATTATACGCAAGCGGTCGCGCTCGACCGCAAGGCGTTCGCGGCGTTTTACGGTCGGGCGATCGCGGCGGATATGCTCGGGCGTCCGGACGCCGCGCTCGACGATTTCCGCGCTTGCCTCGCGCTCGCGCCGGAGTTCGTCCCGGCGTATTACGACCGCGGCGTCCTTTACGCGAGCGAAAACCGATTCGCCGACGCGTTGGCCGATTACTCGAAAGCGCTCGAACTCGACCCGGAATTCGCGCACTGCTTCGTCGCTCGCGGCTCGACGCTCGCGGAACTCGGCGAAACCGACAAAGCGCTCGCCGATTTCGACGAAGCCCTCCGCCTCGACCCGGAAAACGCCGACGCCTATTATTACCGTTCGCTCGTTCGACGCGAACTCGGCGATAAATTCGCCGCCGACCGCGACCGTCGAACCGCGCTCGAACTCGGTTTCGACGAAGAAAACGACGTTTGACGACCGACCGCGCGCTTTCTCCCGAAAGCGTTGTTAATTAAGCGTTTACTCAACGATTTCAAAAAACTTCCTCAACCAAGCGCTACACGCTGTTGTCGATATATATTAATAAGCGCGCAATCGCCGCCGACCGACAAAGGAACTTAACGATGAAGATAATGGCGCCCGCAGGGGACTTCGACCGGCTCGTCGCCGCCGTCAAGGCCGGCGCGG
>JAZQAP010000372.1:0-4395 GCA_045545275.1 Thermoguttaceae bacterium
CGTAATCATATAGAACGCGTCGTTCCAACGGAAAACCTCCGGCGCGTACGCGCCTTTCGAGGTCGGGTCGACGCAACAAACGCCTTCGCAACGCCAGTTCGTCAGGTCGACCGAACTCCAGCAACGGACGCCGATTTGGTCGTCGCGGGAACTCGGGTAAAGGTAATAGCGACCGTTGAAGCGCAGAACGAACGGGTCGCCGAAGCCGTAATCGGGCCAAGCGTCGGGCGTTTCGGCGGACGCGATCGGGTTGCGGTAAACGACCGACGGGAACGGCGCGTCGGAATCGGCGGCGGGCGCGTCGGCGAACGTCGGAACGGCGGCGAGCGTCGCCAAGGCGAAGGAAAGAAGCGTTCGGAACATCGAAAGAACCTCTTGCGGAAGAGCGGGAAGGAAAGGAGCGGGAAAAATCGCGACCGGCGCGACTTCGTTCCGATTATACCGCCGATTTCGCGGTTGCGCAAGAACCGAAGCGCGTCGCAAAAAGAAAAACGAGAACGAACGGCGCGTCGGCAAACGACGGCGCGTCGGCGAGAGAAAAGAACGGAAGCGCAAGAAACGACGGCGCGTCGACGCGTTCGATTCGGCCCGACTTCGGAAAGGCCGTCGCGGTCAAACGGGAAGACCGCCTTCGATAACGCGCCGACGAGTCGACGGAACAAAAGACGTTAAACAACGATGAAAGTCGGCCCTTCGCGGACGCTCCGGAGAGCGGAACGTCGCGAGTTGGCGGGCCGAAGGAAAATTAAGGGGCGGCGCTCGACCGCCGGGTCAAAAGTTGCGCGTCAAAGTTGATTCCGGAAACGTTATTCGACGATCAGCGCTTCGTCGGCGTAGGTTTCCTCGACCGTCGCGACGACGGGGTCGGCGAGTTCCGGCGACGCTTCGAGGTCGTCGTCCGCGACGATGTCGAAATCGGCGTTTTCAACGACGACGTCTTCTTCCGGGGCGACGCGAGCGTAACGTTCGCCGCGTTCGGCGAGGCGCGCGGCGCTTTCGGCGCGTTGGCGTTCCCATTCCGCGTTCGGATTTTGCGCGGTTTCGGCAACCGACGCGTCGACCGGCGCGTCCCAATCGCCGCCGAGGGCGCGATAGAGTTGAATAACCGAGGCGCTTTGGTTCGTTTTGCATTGAACGTATTGGAGTTGGGAGGTCAACAAACCGGCTTGCGCTTCCAACACCGGTTGAATATTGTCGGCGCCGGCCGTTTGTCGGAAGTTCGCGAGGAGCAAGGCGTACAGGTAGTCGGCGTTGGCGCGTTGCAGTTTTTGATTGCGGTTATTTTCCTTAACATACATAACCAACGCGTTGTCGACGTCTTCGGCGGCTTCCAAGACCGTTTGACGATACGTCGCGATCAACTCTTCTTGCATGAAGCGTTGCGCTTCGATGTTGAAACGGTATTTGCCGAAGTTGAGGATATTCCAACGGAAGGCCGGGCCGACGCCCGCGACGATGGAGTCGCTGTCGAACATGTCCGAGAACGAGTTCGCTTCGAGGCCGAACGAACCGCTGAGCGTGAACATCGGGTAAAGATCCGCGACGGCGACCCCGACTCGAGCGTTTTGCGCGATAATACGTTGTTCCGCGGCGCGAACGTCCGGGCGTCGACGGAGCAAGTCCGCCGGGATGCCGACGAGGATTTCTTCAGGCGTTTTCGGCGTGAGGGTCGGGAGCGTTTCTTCCAACCAACCGGTCAGGATGGCAAAACGTTGCGCTTCGATTTCTTCATCGGTCGCCTTTTGGTCCACCAGTTCGGCTTCCTTAACGGTAATTTCATCCAACAAACGCACAAGTTTGTCTTTAAGTTCAACGTCGCTCATTTCGTCGATGTCGTCGTTCGACAGGTACATCATTTCGTCGACGTGTCCCGGCGCTTGACCGACGAGAATGCTCAATCGGTTCAACGCTTGTTGATATTGCGTTTGCAACGCGTCGAGCGTTGCGTCGGTAACGTGCAACGGGCCGCGAGCGCGGTAGAGGGGGGGACGCGACAACGAACCGGCGGCCAAGTTGTTCTTGAAGAAGGCCTCCGTTAACTGTTGGATTCTGATATTCCATTTCGCGACGCGAATTTGCTCTTGGTACGACCGCGCGTCGACGTAAGTTTGGGCGACGTCGCCGACGAGAATGACGTAGGCGTCGCGATAGAGCCAGCGCTGAACCTCCATGTCCGCGTTGGCCGCTTCGATCGAGCGTTGAATACGTCCGAAAACGTCGATTTCCCAACTCATCGAGGTCGCCGTTTCGAATACGCTTTGCGAATGGCCTTGATAAGTTTGGTGCGTGTAGCCGCCGCTTTGCGCGAATTGCGGGAGGAGGTTCGCGTTCGTCGAACCGAGAGCCGCGCGCGCCGCTTGGATGCGGAAGAGCGCCTCTTGGAGCGTCAAATTACCGGAGACCGCTTCTTGCGTCAGCCGCGCCAAAACCGGGTCGTCGATTTGCGACCACCAACTGGAAACGTCCGCTCCGACTTGTTGACTTACTTGATTCGTTTCGTCGACCGTCGAGTAAGACGCCTTCACTTGCTTCGCGACGTTCGGGCTTTGATAGTCGGAACCGACTTTGCACCCGCCGCCGACGGCGAGAGCCAAAAGCGCGCCGAGCGCGATTCCGCGTTGAAAATAAGGTTTCATCCCTGATTACCTCTTTTTCCGTAATGTGTGTAAAGTTGACCGAAGTCCTAGTCGGTAACAGTATCGTAAATTTCTTTCGCGAGACTTTAACCGGATTTGGAGATTTTACCGCCAAAGACGGTCGCGACGAACGGTAGGAAAGAGGGGAAAAGACGGGTGGAAACGAAGACGTCGATTGTTGTGATTGTAGCGTTTATGGCGGTTGTGCGGGTTGGTAAAAATAGACAAGAGGAGAGCGGCGGGAAACGCGGCGCGTATTCGGCTCGGCGAAGGGCGAAACTTGCGTTTTTTTGAGAAAAAAGAGGAAGAAAAAAGACGCGGCGAAGGGCGTGCGGCGGAAAAATCGGAACTTTTTTAACTTTTTTCGATTTTTTAGAGAAAAACGCGTTGTTTCGAGCGCGTTTTTGCATACCGCCGGAAAAGAACCGCCGACGGAGACTTTCGACGAGAAAAAAAATGAAAAAATTTTTTCGATTTTTTTCGTCGAGGAAGTCGACCGAAGCGCGGAGGCGAGCGTCGCGACGGCGCGGGAATCGTCGGGAAAAATAGGCTCCGCGTCGCGCCGACGGCGGCGTCGAATCGATTCGGACGACCGCGTCTATTAATACGTTATTAATATATGCGTCGTTTTTGCGTTTTGCGCCTCTTGTTCTTTTGGAAAAGTTGGGTATCTTGTAAAGTTAGAACGAACTTTTTACTTTTGACGGTCGGAACGGTTTCGCCGCCGTTCGACCGCCTCGGCGCTCAAAGGAACGCGAACCGCGACGAGCGCGCCGCCGTCGCCGCCGATAGGGAATCGGCGTTGATCGCTCGACGTTCGAAGGAGAACACGTGTCAAAGTTATCGATAATTAGCGGAACGCTCTGCGGAGCGGTTCTTTTGGGAGCGGGCGCCGTCGCGCAAGCTCAGCCGGGGATGGGACCGGCGGTAAAGGCGACGGTCGTCGCGGAGACGGCCGGGGAAACGTCGCCGGAAACGACGAAAAAATACGTCGGCACGATCGAGGCGATCGAAAAAGCCGACTTGGTCGCTCGCGTTTCCGGGACGCTTTTAGCGCGGCAGCGCGCGGCGGCGAACGGCGCGGGGCAAAAGCCGGTCGAAGACGGGGTCGCCGGGCTCTTTTCCGGTTCCGAACTCGTCGCGAACGCGCTGGAAAAAACGATTCAAGACATGACCGTTTCCGGCGTCTTGGAAGAGTTGCCGAGCGTCAAAACGGCGATGGAGGATTCCTTGGCGCGTTTGCAAGCGTCGAACGCCGCGCCGAACGAAACGTTCGTCGAAGGCGGTCTCGTCAAAGCCGGGCAAAAGCTCTTTTCCGTCGACAAAACGCGTTACCAAGCGAACGTCGGCGTCGCGATCGCGACCGTTCAAGAGTTGGTCGAACGAATTAAATACGCGAAAACGAACTTCGAGCGCGTCAGCTCCCTTTACGCGAAAAACGCCGGGTCGCTCGACGACAAACAAAAAGCGGAAACGGAGTTGCGCAGCGTTCAAGCGCAGCTCGGGCTCGCCGTTTCGCAGTTGAAACTTTCGGTCGACGACCTTTATCACGCCGACGTTTACTCGCCGATTACCGGGCGCGTCGGACGCGTCGAGCGCACGACCGGGAACTACGTTTCGACGAACGACGCGCTCGCGAC
Organism: Thermoguttaceae bacterium; assembly: GCA_045545275.1. Taxonomy (GTDB): domain Bacteria; phylum Planctomycetota; class Planctomycetia; order Pirellulales; family Thermoguttaceae; genus RUG369. Next base: position 4,277 of record JAZQAP010000372.1, read on the forward strand.
CGTCGTTCAAACGAATCCGATGTACGTTCGGTTTTCGCTTAGCGAACGCGACTTCCTGACGATGTTCGGCGGCGACTTCGGAAAAATGAAAAAAGAAGCGAAAATCGCGCTGAAACTTT
>JAZQAP010000373.1:0-7588 GCA_045545275.1 Thermoguttaceae bacterium
GTTGTTTGTGTCTATTTCGTGTCTATTTTTTGAGGAAAACGGGGCGTTTTTCGCGTTTTTGCGCTTTTCGGAAAAGCGGCGAAAAATCGCGTTTCGCCCGCGTTTTTGCGGAGTTTAAACTCAACAAAATCGCGTTTTATCCCTGTTGCACGCGAAAGCAAAAAAATGGAAGACGCGCCCTCGGTTCCTCTAAGAGCGCGTCTTCCGGCTTTTTAAATTCAACGCGTTAGAACTTTAGCGTTAGCGGTTCAACGTTTTATCTCTCAAAATTCAAACGTTTTCGATTTCTTCGCGAGTCGGCAAGGACGGTTGCGCCCCGAACTTTTGAACGCTCAGCGACGCCGCCTTCGACGCGAACGCGACCGCGTCGGTCAACGCTTGGCCCTCCGCCAACGCGACCGCCAACGCCCCGGAGTAAGAGTCGCCCGCCGCCGTCGCGTCGACCGCTTCGACGCGAAGCGCCGGAACCTTTTCGCGAACGCCGTCCTTCGTCGCAACAAAAGACCCCGACGCGCCGAGCGTTACGATCGCCGTCGAAACGCCGAGTTCGAGCAGTTTTTCCGCCGCCGCTTGCGCCGTCGCGTCGTCGACGACCTCGATTCCAGTTAAGCGCGTCGCCTCCGATTCGTTCGGCTTAATAACCGCAACGTTTTTCAATAATTCCGCCGGAAGCGGTTCGCTCGGCGCCGGGGCCGGGTCGAGAAGGAGCGGAACCCCCGCTTCCGCCGCGATTTCCGCGACGCGAAGAACCGTTTCAAGGGGCGTTTCCAACTGAACGACGACGCCTTGCGCCGACCGGATAACGTCCGCCGCCGCGTCGACGTCCGCCGGTGAAAGCGCGAAGTTCGCGCCCGACGCGACCGAAATCAAGTTCTCGCCTTGCGCGTCGACCAAAATCAACGCGACGCCGGTCGCCAGCTTCTCGTCGCGGCGAATCCAAGAAACGTCGATTCCCTCGCGCTCGTACCCTTCGACCGCGCTCGCGCCGAACACGTCGTTCCCGACCCGAGCGATAAAAACGACGTCGCCCCCCGCGCGAGCCGCCGCGACCGCTTGGTTCGCGCCCTTGCCGCCCGGAACCATCGCGAACGTTCCGCCGACGACCGTTTCGCCCGGCGCCGGAATTCGCTCCGACTTCACGACCATATCCGCGTTCGAACTCCCGACGACGACAATCTTCGGTTTCCCCATTTTCACTCTCCTTCGGTCGTTGTCCGTTTTAACAATTTCGCCGCGCCCGTCCCAACGAACGTTCGCCGACGCAAAATCGCCCTTTTCCGTTGAATCGAAGCGTCGTTTTCCGCGCGCTCCCCGTCGACGACGCGGCGTCGAGAAGCGTTTTCCAACCGACGGCGTTCGGTCGCGCCCGTCGATCGCTCCAATCGGTTAATTTTAACGAGCTAAGCGTCTTAACAAACCTTGCCGTTCGTCCGAACGCGTCAATAATTCGGCGTCGGCGGTCGGAACTCCGCGACGTCGATCGTTCGGAACCAGTCGACCGTCTTGCGCAACCCTTCCTCGATTTGAACTTTAGGCTCCCAACCGAGTTTCTCTTTCGCCAACGAAATATCCGGACGTCGGCGGCAAGGGTCGTCGACCGGAAGCTCTTTAAAAACGAACTTCGGTTCTTTTCCGAGCGTCTTCCAAATCAACTCGCCGAGTTCGCGAATGGTGAATTCGTTCGGATTCCCCAAATTGACCGGCCCGATAAACCCGGTTTCGTCCTCCATCAACCGAACCAGCCCGTCGAGCAAGTCGTCGTAATAACAGAACGAACGCGTTTGCGAACCGTCGCCAAAAATGGTGATCGGCTCGTCGGTCAACGCCTGCCGGATAAAATTCGAGACGACGCGCCCGTCGTAAGGGTGCATCTTCGGCCCGTAAGTGTTGAAAATCCGCGCGACGCAAATTTTCGTCCCGAACATCCGAAACTCGTCCATAAAGAGCGACTCGGCGGCGCGCTTTCCCTCGTCGTAACAGGAACGCGGCCCGATCGGGTTGACGGCGCCGCGGTAATCCTCTCGCTGCGGGTGAACTTCCGGATCGCCGTAAACTTCGCTCGTCGACGCTTGCAGAATCTTCGCGCGACAGTTGCGGGCCAGCTCCAGCAGATTGATCGCGCCGAGCAACGACGTTTTCATCGTTTTGAGCGGATTATACTGATAGTGTCCCGGGGCCGCCGGACACGCTAAATTATAAATTTCGTCGACTTCCAGCGTCAACGGAAGCGTTACGTCGTGTCGGATCAGTTCGAAATTCGGTCGTCCGATCAAGTGCGCGACGTTCGCCTTCTGACTCGTAAAAAAATTGTCGACGCAAATGACGTCGTGTCGTCGCTCGACGAGTTTTTCGCAAAGATGCGAACCGAGAAACCCGGCGCCCCCCGCGACCAAAATACGCTTAATCTTTGCCATTGCGTTCCTTATTCAAGGCTCGTCGCCGACGCGCCGCGCCGTCGCGTTCAAAAAAAACGTCGAAGCGCGAACCGCGTCAAAGCAAACCGTCGCGCTTCGTCGAACGCCGTTTCCGACGTTCGCGTTTAAAAGAAAAGAGGGCCGTCGGGCCCCCTTCGCTTCGTCGACGGATTTTTAACCGTCGACGGGGCCGCTAGTTAGCGACCGTTAGTTTCTCCGGGCGACGCGAGCCGAACGTCGTTTCCTCCCCTCGTCTCGGCGTCGATTTTTCCCGAAAGCTCGCTTCGGCTCAGTCGCCGAAGAGTTCGCTCAAAAACGCGTCGTCGAACGCGGTTTCGTTCGTCGCGTTTTCGACCGCGAAGTCGACGTCGACCGTTTCGAACTCGTCCGCGCCGAATTCGGCGAACGCGGCGCCCAACGCTTCGTAAACGACGGCGCGTTCGACGCGAGTCGCCGGAGCGGCGGTCAACGCGACGCCGGTTTCGACGGTCGTTTCAACCGCGAGCGATTCGGCGATTTCGTTCCAAGCGACCGTTTCGTCGGCGAGAAGCGCGGCGCTAACCGCGATTTCTTCCGCTTGCGGCGCGACGCTTTCGACGGCGACCGGCGCGAGCGTCGAGAAGACGTTCGCCGTTTCGGCGGTCAAGGTTTCGAGAACCGCGCTCGAAGCGACGGACGCTTCGAAGACGCCGAGATCGTACCCGACTTCGTCGTTATTGACGAAGAGCTTCATTTCGTAAGCGCCGGACGCGGCGTAAACGTGTCCGAAAACGCGCTGAGTCGACAGCTCGTTGACGACCGTTTCGGTTCCGTCGCCCCAAGCGACTCGCCAGTAAGCGACCGCCGAGAAGTTGGAATCGACCGTCAGCGTAACGAAAGCGCCGTCGCCGTTCGTCGCGACGTTGAAAGCCTTCGGCGGTTCCGCGACGACGTAAGTTTCGACTTCGGACCAGTCGGAACCGTTCTTGTCGACGCCGCCGACCGCGCGAATGCGAACTTGAACGACGTCGCCGACGTTGAAGTCGCCTTCGATTCTGCCGTATTCGCCGGTCAAAGCGTTCGTTTCAACCCAAGCGCCGGAGCCGACGCGATAGGAAACGACGTATTCTTTCGCCGCGTCGCCGGTCGTCCAGAAGACTTCCAGCGCGGACTCGGCGTTGATCGCGACGTTCGTAATCGTCGGCGCGGCGTAATTTTCGGCGCCCGGATTGACGACGACGATTCGAGCCGTCGCTTCGACGCACTTGTTGCCCTTGTCGGTCGAACGAACGACGAACTCGTAAGTTCCGGCCGGGACGTTTTGCGTCGTAACGATCTTGTCGCCGTCGAGCGCGAAGTATTCCGGCGCGCCGATCAGTTCGTATTCGAACGTATCGTCGTCGTTTTCGTCGACGGTCGTCAGGGTCGCGACGAGCGTGCCGGCCGCGTCTTCGGTCGTTAATTCGCCGTTAAGTTCGACGACGACTCCGGTCGGAGCGACGTTGCCTTGTTCTTCGTAAGCGCCCATGTCGATCGCCTTGCCGACGACGCGTTTGTCGCCCGCCAAGTCGGTCGTCAATCGAACGCCGAATTCGTCGACCGCGAGGGCGGCGGAACCGGCGTCGATCGCCGGCGAACCGACGGCCAACTCAAGATTCCAAGCCTTCCAAGCGTTCGCCGTCCAAGAACCGGCGGTCGGGGCCGCGAAGTCGACGAAGTTCGGATCGACGTTCGTCTTGACGCCGACGCCGGAAACCTTCGCGTTCGAGGCGCCGACAAGCGAGTAGCGAACGTCGGCGTTCGCCGAACCCGCCAAGTAGAGGTCGGCGGCGGACGGCGCGACGTTACCCGCGACGATCGTATTCGCGACGTTCAAAACGTCGTTCGCCCAAACGCCGCCGCCCGCGCTCGTCGCGACGTTACCCGCGACGGTGCAGTTCGTCAACGTCGTTTGTTGCGCGACTTGCGAACCGGCCGCGTTGGCCAAAGCCAAGACGCCGCCGCCGGTTTCGGCGCGGTTGCCGACGATCGCCGTTCCGACGAGCGTCGCCGACGCGAAGTTGCCGACGCCGCCGCCGGTGTAGGTCGCTTGGTTGCCGGCGATCGTCGAGTTTTCGACGTAAAGCTCGCCGCGGTTGTAAATACCGCCGTAGTACAGCGCGACGTTGTTCGCGATCGTCGAATCGTAGACGCGCATAACGCCGAGGTTGTACAAACCGCCGCCGTAAGCCATGACGTTGCCGGTGATCGTCGCGTCGCGCAGCGTCAGTTCGCCCGCGTCCCAAACGGCGCCGCCGGCGTAATCCGGACGGTCGTTGTCTTCGCGGAGCCAATCTTGCGCGTTCGCCGAAGAATTCGTGATCGTCAAGGCAACGAGCGTAACTTCCGCGCCTTCGTGGACGGCGATCGCGGACGCGGCGTCGACAAACCCGTCGGCGTCGAGCCAAACGCCGCCGACGGTCGACGCGTCGATAACGATCGACTTGTCGATTTCGAGGGTCGAGTTCAGGTTAATGACGCCCAAACCTTCGGCGAACGTAACGGTCGATTTTTTGAGTTGCGCGGCGTAGTCGAGCGCTTCGCGGAGCGAAATCATGCCGTCGGTAATATCGACGACGTCGAGGTTGGTCGTAACGACGTTCGACGGCGTTTCGAATTGGAATTCGTAAGCGCCCATATCGATTTTCGTCGTCGCGACGCGAGCGTCGCCCGCGAGGTCTTTTTCGAGGTTCGTTTTACCGGTCGCGTCTTTGGCGTAAGCGACGTCGCCCGCGTCGACGGCGATCGAATCGTAAACGAGGCTCAGATCGAGCGCGTCGGCGTTCGCCAGTTTGCCGTCGGCGGCGAAGACCGGCGCGACGACGAAGCCCGGTTCGACGTCGAAGAGCGAATTCGTCGCGGTCGGTTTCGTTCCGATTCCGTCGGTCGACCCGACGAGCGAAGCGAACAGTTTCGCGGAACCGTTCGAGTAGACGTCGACGCCGTTCGTCGCGGAGTTCGCGGCGATAATCGTATTGTACGCGGTCAACGTTCCGAGGTTGCGAACGCCGCCGGCGGTCGTCGCGGAGTTCGCGGCGATCGTCGCGTTGCGCAGTTCGAGGGTCGCGCCCTTGTCGTTCGCGATCGCGCCGCCTTCGGTCGCGACGTTTTGCGCGACGAGGGCGTTGGCGAGGCTCGCTTTACCGGCGCGGTTGTAAATCGCGCCGCCGAGGCCGTTCGCTTCGTTGGCGACAAATTCGCTCGTCGTCGCGTAGAACGTTCCGACGTTGGCGACCGCGCCGCCGTCCTTCGTCGCGACGTTGCCGTCGAACTTGGCGCCGGTCAAGGTCGCGGTTCCGGCGTTGAAGATCGCGCCGCCGCTCGCCGCGGAGTTCGCGGAGAACGTCGCGTCGGTCGCGAAAGTCGCGGTTCCGGCGTTGTACATCGCGCCGCCTTCGGTCGCCGCGGCGTTCGCGGAGAACGCAACCGCGCCGGTCGCTTCGACGACGGATCCCTTGGCGTTGTAAATCGCGCCGCCGGTCGTCGCGGAGTTGCCGTCGAAGACGACGTCGTTCAACGAAACGGAGTACGCGTCGGCGTTCGAAGCGCTTTCGCTGTTGTAAATCGCGCCGCCGGCGACCGCCGCTTCGTTGTTTTCGAACGAAACGCCGTCGAGCGTCAACTCGCCGTAGTTGTCGATCGCGCCCGCGGAACCGGTCGCTTTGTTGGCGACGAAGGTCGCGCCCGCGATCGTCGCGACGCCTTGATAGTTGACGATCGCGCCGCCGTAAACGGCTTGGTTCCCGACGAACGAAGAATTTTCGACGCCGCCGTCGACGACGAGTTCGCCGCCGTCGTTGTAAATCGCGCCGCCTTGCGCCGTCGCGACGCCGTCGGCGAACGAAACGCCCGCGAAGGTCGCCGTTCCAACGTTGTAAAGGCCCGCGCCGTAAGCGGCGTTGGAGCCGGAGATCGCGACTTCTTCGCCGAAGAGGGTTCCGGCGTTGTAAATCGCGCCGCCGTTCGTCGCCGCCGCGCCGACGATTTCGACGTTCGTCAACGTCAGTTCGCCGCCAAGCGCGTTGTAAATCGCGCCGCCGTCTTCCGTCGCGGAGCTATTCTTGACGGAAACGTTCGTCAGCGTCAGGTTCGCGGCGTTGTAAATCGCGCCGCCGAGGTTCGCCGAACCGTTTTCGAAGGTCAACCCGAAGACGGAGACCGTCCCGCGAGCGACCGTCGCGATTCGCGACGCTTCGGCGCCGGAAACGACGACGTTCGCGCCCGTCCCGTCGATCGTCAGCGAACGATCGATCGTCAGTTCGCTCGTCAGCTCGATCGTCTTGCCGTAAACGGACTCGGCGAACGTAATCGCGGAACCGAGCGAATCGCCGCGCGTCGCGAAAGCGCAACCGAGGCGTTCTTGCCAAACGAAGGTCGTTCCGTCGGCCAACGCGTATTCGACGTTTTGCGCCAACTCGATCGTTTGCGTTTGCTCGACTCCGTCCGCGTCGACAACCGTAACGTTAACGGTAATCTTGCCGTCGGCGTAGGTCGCGACCGCGTTCGCCGGGATACCGAGCGCGGCGTTTTCGGCCAAGACGAACGTTTCGCCTTCGGAGAGGACGTCGTACATTTGCATTCCAACCGAACCGTCGGGGCCGACGAGAGCGATCGCTTCGCGCAACGACGTTTCGCCGTCGTAAGGATTAACGACGTCTTGTTCGGTCGTAACGACGAGGCTCGGACGTTCGCGAACCGCGAAGTTCGTTTCGAAGACGTTGTTCGCTTCGTCGAGTTCGACGACGGAGTCGGCGGCGTCGACCGTCAGCGTCAGCTTGTATCGACCGGCTTCGTAAGCCGCGCCGAGGTTCCAAAGTTCGACGAACGCTTCGCCGGACGCGAGCCAATCCTCGACGTCGAAAGCGCCGGACTCGTCGCCGAAGACGCGGGTCAGAACCGTTTCGGTTCCGGCGATCGCGTTTCCGTCGGCGTCGAGGCGAACCGTCTTCAACTCGACCGCGAACGATTCGAAGCAATAGGCGTTCCCCGCGTTGCCGTAGCCGACCGCGAAGGAGACGTCCCAACCTTCGACGAAATCGCCCGTGTTGGAGAAGCCTTCGCCGCCGAGACCGGAGAGCGACAGGGTGAAGCCCGCGACCGGTTGTTCGCCGCCGTACAGGAACGCCGAACCGTCTTCGCGGTAGAAGCCGAGATCC
>JAZQAP010000374.1:0-5877 GCA_045545275.1 Thermoguttaceae bacterium
GGCGCGTTGGCGGGGGAGCGCGTCCGCGGTGCCCAAAAACGGACTTTTTTTGTCGCGCCGTCGCGTTATATTATTCGTTCCGCGCTCGACAAAAGCGTTTTAGTCGCGATAATACAACGTCGAACAAGCGTTTTTTCGTCCTTTTTTTCAATCGCTTTCACCTTTCGCGCGCTTTTAACCATTTTTATCTTAAGCGAGCGAAGCGGCGGTCGCCCCGACGCGTCCTTTCGTTTTTATCGCTTCGTTCGTTTTTATCGCTTCAACCGTTCGAGTCGTTTATGAAAAATTCGTTTTTTACTCGTCTAATCGCCGTCGGCGCGTTGTGCGGCGCGTTCGCGACGAGCGCGCAAGCGCAAACGCTCCACTTGGTAACCGTCGGCAACCCGTCGGCGTTTAGTCGCTACGCTCAAAGCGCCGTTCTCCGCGACGTGAAAAACGTTCGCGAATTCTTCGCGGCCAACGTTCCGGCGGGACGGCTCCGCGTCGTCGACCTTAGCGACCCGAGCGGCGCCGACGTCCAAGCCGCGCTTGGGAACCTCGCGGTCGAACCGGACGACGTCGTCGTTTTTTACTTCACCGGAAACGCCGGCAACCAAACCGAAAGCGGCGGGCACGCCTTTCAATTTTTCCAAGGCGCCGACAAAAAAGAAACGCGCCTCTTGCGTCGCGACGTTCGTCATACGCTCGCCCAAAAGAAACCGCGTCTGTTCGTCCTCTTGACGGACTGCTGCAACGCCTATATAGACGCCTTGCCGCCCGCCTCGAACGACGGTCAAGTTAAGCTCGCCGACGGCGCCGCGCAAACGCAAACGTCCGAAACCGACGGCGCGAAGGAAGTTTCGCCGGTCGCGCGAAAACTCTTCTTCGAACCGAGCGGTTGCGTCGACATTACGTCGTCGAAATACGGCCAATACTCCTTCGCCGGCGACGGCAAGACCGGCTCCCTCGCGACGCTCGCTTGGCTCGACGTTTTCGAAAAAACGAACGAAACGCTGAAAAGCGCCCCGGAAACGGCGGTCGATTGGCGCCAAGTTTCGGAACAAATGATCGCCGAAACGGAAAAACGCTTCCAAGCGCAATATCCGGAAGGCGACCCGTCGTTCGGACAAGCGACGCAGACGCCGCACGTCTTCGAACTGCCGGGCGCCCCGCGCTTGGGCGCTCGCGTTCAAACGCGCCAACGCGATCTGATCGTTACCGAAATCGTCAAAGGTTCGCCCGCCGCGCAAGCCGGGCTGAAAGTCGGCGACAAACTTCTCGCGATTCGCCTCCTCGCCGACGACGAGGCCAAACGCCTCGTCGACGAAACGGATTACGTCGAAACGATCGCCCGAGCGCCGCGCGACGTCGAGATTACCGTCGAACGGACGATCGGCAAAAAAAGCGTCGAGTCGATTCTCGCCGTCGAACTCGCCGGCGCGCCGTCGACCCCGACGAAAGAACTCTCCGCTCCCTCCAAGCCGACGAAACCGGAAACGACGGACGATTCCGCCGCGACGCCAACCCAAGCCCAAGACGCTCCGGCGGCTCCCGCTCCGACCCAAGCGCGACGTTCGCAAACGCGGCAAAATCAAAATCAAGCCCAAGACGCTCCGGCGGCCCCCGCTCCGACCCAAGCGCGACGTTCGCAAACGCGGCAAAATCAAAATCAAACGCGACAAACGCAGGCGAACCCCGACGGCCCCGTTTTCGGCGCGACCGTCCAAGGTCAAGAAATTATCGCCGTCGTTCCGAACTCCCCCGCCGCGCTCGCCGGACTGCAAGTCGGCGACAAGATTTTGACCTTCAACGACGCGACGATTAACACCGGCTACGACTACCGCGACGCGGTCGACGCGTCTCCGGTCGACGCAAAACTCGCCGTCCTGCGCCAAGCGAACGGCGCGCATGAACTCGTCTACGTTCGCCTTAACAAAAACGCCTCGCAACCGACGCAAACGCAAGAACCGCAAGCGGATCCGAACGGCCCCGTTTTCGGAGCGACCGTTCGAGGTCAAGAAATTATCGCCGTCGTCCCGAACTCTCCGGCTTCGATCGCCGGACTGCAAGTCGGCGAAAAGATTTTAACCTTCTGCGGCGAAACGATCGAAAACGCGCAAAATTACTCCGACGCGGTCGACAAATCGCCCGACGAAGCGTTCCTTCAAGTTCAAGGGTTCGACGGCGCGGTTCGCACCGTTATCGTCGAATTGAACAGGAAATAACGCGGGACGCGTCCGCGCGGCGCTTTCCTTCGCTTTCCTTTTTTCCCCTTCGCGCGACGCGTCGACGTCGCGACCGCGGCGTCGGCTCCTTAACTCGACCAATTTCACCATTTAACATATTTGAGACGCATTATGAAAAAATCGATTTTTACCCGACCGCTCTCGACGGCGCTCGCCGCGCTCGTCGCGTTCGCGGCGCTCGCGGCGGTCGCGCGGGCGCAAACGCTCCACTTAATCGCCGTCGCCAACCCGGAAGGGTTCGCCAACGAAGGCGCGCAAGAAGACGTTAAACAAGACCTCTTAAACGTTCGCTACTTCTTCCAAGGGCACGTTCCGGAAGACCGTCTGAATTGCGTTTTCCTCGAAAAAGAGGCGACGCCCTACGTTGTAAAAGCGAAGATCGCGAAACTTCCGGTCGAACCGGACGACGTCGTCGTCTTTTACTACACCGGACACGCCGGGAACGAAACCGAAGGAACCGGGCACGCCTTCCAACTCTTCGAAGAAGTCGAAGTCGAAAAAGACGGCAAAAAGGAAACCAAGTTACACGAAACGCGCCTCGCTCGCAAAGACGTTCGCAACGCTCTCGCGCAGCGCGCTCCGCGCTTGTTCGTCGTCCTTTCGGACTGCTGCAACGCCTACATGAACGAGTTGCGAGAAAAAGTCGTTCGCGTTCCCCCGACGCCGCCGAAGGAAGTTTCGCCGGTCGCGCAAAAACTCTTCTTCGAACCGAGCGGTTGCGTCGACATTACGTCGTCGAAATACGGCCAATACTCCTTCACCGGCGACGGCAAGACCGGCTCCCTCGCGACGCTCGCTTGGCTCGACGTTTTCGAAAAAACGAACGAAACGCTGAAAAAAAATCCGAAAGCGGAAATCGACTGGAACCGAGTCTCGGACGCGATGCGCGAAGAAACGAACAAACGCTTCCAAAAGAAATACCCGGACGGCGACCCGCAGTTCGGGCAAACGACGCAAGAGCCGCACGTTTTCGAACTCCCGGGCGCCCCGCGCTTGGGCGCTCGCGTTCAAACGCGTCAACTCAGTCTTACCGTTACGGAAATTCTCGAAGGCTCCCCCGCCGAGAAAGCCGGAATGAAAGTCAACGACAAGTTGCTCTACGTTCGTTACTTAAACACGGAGGAAGAAAAGAAACTCGTCGACGAAACGGATTACGAGCAAATCATCGACTACGCCCCGCGCGAAATCGATATTACGATCGAACGCGAAGTCGGCAAGCAAACGAAAAAGGAAATTTTAAGAATCGAACTCAACGGCATGCCGAAACAGCGATCGGAACCGAACCCGATCGACTCCGACGAGCCGGAGCCGATCGACGAGTCGGATCCTTGGCCGGAATACGACCCGAACCTCCCCGTTTTCGGCGCGACGGTCAAGGGCCAAGAAATCGTTAACGTCGTCGCGAATTCCCGAGCCGAACTCGCCGGATTGGAAGTCGGCGACAAAATGTTGAGCTTCAACGGCGCGACGATCGCCAACGGTTACGACTTCGAAAAAGCGGTCGACGCGTCCCCGCTCGACGCGAAAGTCGTCGTCCTCAAAAAGACGACGAACCGACAAGTTACCGTCGACGTTCGCCTCAACCGCGACCCGAACGCGAAACCGACGCCGCAACCGACGTCGTCGCAACCCGACCCGAACGGCCCCGTTTTCGGCGCGACCCTTCGCGTTCAAGAGATTACCGTCGTCGTTCCGAACTCCCCCGCCGCGCTCGCCGGGCTGGAAGTCGGCGACAAGATTTTGAGCTTCAACGGCGCGACGATTAAAGACGCGAACGATTACTCGAAAGCGGTCGACGCGTCCCCGGTCGACGCGAACCTCGTCGTCCTCAAGAAGTCGACCGGTCGCCAAACGAACGTCGCCGTTCGCCTCAACAAAAACGCCTCGACGGCGCAACCGGCGCAACAAAACCAACAAACGGGCCAAGCGCAACAAAATCAACAAACGCAATCCGCGCAAAAACCCCCGGTCTTCGGCGCGTCCTTCGACGCTCAAAAAAAGATCGCGAGCATCGTCCCGGGTTCCCCCGCCGAAAAAGCGGGCCTGAAAGTCGGCGACGAACTGGTCAACTTCAACGGCGAAACGTTTAACACCGCGCAAGAACTTTCCGACGCGATCCACGCCGCCCCGGCCTCGACCGGAGGTCGCGTTCGCCGCGACGGTCAACTCGTCGATTTTGAAATTCAATTAAACAAATAACCCGCAAAGGACGCCATAATGAAACGACATTTTCCCCTCCTCGCGGCGACCGTCGCGACCCTTTTCTCCGTCGGCGGGAGCCTTTTCGCCCAAGACGCGTCGAAAGTCGAGCCGTTCGAAACGCCCGTCGTCTCGAAGGACGCGGATTTCGCCGAACGTCAGCTCGCTTTCGCGCTCAATACGTTCCGTCGCGCGGTTGAAACCGAATCGGCGAACGCGAACACGCTCGTCGCTCCGTTCGGCGCCTACCGGGTTCTCGGCGCGCTTTCGCTCGGGAGCGCCGGTCAAACGAAAACGGAAATCGACGCCGCGCTCTTCCGTTCCGACTCGGACGACGCCGATTGGAAGAAAGCCGTCGCCGACGCGAACGCCGCGCTGACCGAAGCGCCGGAAACGACGCTCGTCGGCGGACTTTGGACCGCGCCCGGCTTCAAGCTCAAAAAAGAGTTCGCCGCCGACCTGAAAAAATTCTCGGGTCAAAAAGCGGAGTCGCTCGACTTCGCGCAAGAGTCGGCCCTCAAAGAAGTTAACGCTTGGTTCTCGGAAAACACAAACGGACGGATTCCGAGCCTGTTGGACTCGCTCGCCCCCGAAACGCGCCTCCTGCTCGCCGACGCGACGACCTTCGACGGCCGATGGAAACACGCGTTCGACCCTAAAGAGACGCGGAATCGCGCCTTCGACGCTATCGACGGCGAAGCAGTCGATTTCCCGTCGATGTCGAAAACGGCGAAGTTCGCCTACTACGACGCGGACGATTTTCAATACTTGGAAGCGCCTTACGACGGCGACCGTTTTTCGCTCGTCGTCGTTCTTCCGAACGATTACGCGTCTTACGCCAAGGTCGAGCGCGAGCTGACGCCCGCCAAGCTCCTCGAATGCCGCGCCGAAGCGAAAGAGGCTCTCGTCGTTTTCCGCTTCCCGAAATTTACGGTTCGACGTTCGGTCGACTTGGCTTCGACGTTGCAAAAAATCGGCGTCGTCTCCGCGTTCGCCCTCGACGCCGATTTGACCCCGATCGCCGGCGACGCGAACTTGCGCCTCGACCAAGCGAAACAGGGCGCGTTCCTCGCCGTCGACGAAACCGGAACGGTCGCCGCCGCCGCGACCGCCGCCTCCGCCGCGCCGAAAGCCGTTCCCGACGCGAACTTTTACGCCGACCGTCCTTTCTTCTACATGATCCGTCATAACGACTCCGGCGCCGTCCTTTTCGCCGGGCGCTTCGTCTCGCCGCAACAAGCGGAAGCGACGGAAACCGCCGAAATCGCCGAGGAAGAAACCGACGAGCCCGAAGTCGCCGAAGAAATCGCCGACGAAGAAACCGACGAACCCGAAGTCGCCGAAGAAATCGCCGACGAAGAAACCGACGAACCCGAAGTCGCCGAAGAGGTCGCCGACGAAGAAACCGACGAGCCCGAAGTCGCCGAAGAGGTCGCCGACGAACCGGGTTCGG
>JAZQAP010000375.1:0-7154 GCA_045545275.1 Thermoguttaceae bacterium
TAACGGCGCAAACAAGTAACGTTTTTCATCTCGGCAATCCAAGTTTGCGCGAGGATTTTTTCGCCGCGATACGCCGACTGTCGGTATTCGATCGTGTGCCGCCGAACGACCCAAATCGCGCCGTAATCGAGGTAGCGTTGCGCCGACCAGCCGATCGCCGCCGAGTGCGCGACCGCGACGTCCTGCATCCAATGGACGTAACAAACGTTGTTCGCGTGCCCCCAAACGTCGACGTCGGCTTCGCTCACTTCGATCAGCCGCGCGTAAGTCGGAACCCAAACGGTCGGCTTTTGCGCGGAATAGGCGCTTTCGGCGCTTTCGTTATTCCCGTTATTTACAGCGTTCCCGTTATTTTCGTTAATTCCGCTATTATCGGTCATTTTCTTTATTTTTCTTCGACAAGCAAAAGCGCGCCTCGACGTTTTCGGCTCGTTCGTCGCCGTCGAAGCGTTATTTTCGGTTCGGGGTCGCCGTCGGAACGCCGTTTTCGGCTTGCTCGCCGCCGTTGGAACGTCGGAACGTTTTATTCGCGGGCTTTGGGCGTTCGGCGCTTGGGTTTTGCCGCCATTTTTCGCCCTTATTAATTAATAAGGGCGAAATCGTCGAAAACCGCCCGGTTCGCGTTCGTTCTCGACGCGCCTCCGAACGCAACGCGACGCGCCGCCGCTCCGACGTCCGCCAACCGACGAACGCCGAGCGTCGACGCGCTTTCAAATTTCCGGCGACGCGCCCGGGCTCGACGGTTTTAACGGCTTTAACGATTCTAAACTCCAGCCGCTAAAACCGACGCCTCGGCGCCGCCGCTCGTTTTGAACGACTGCTCCGCCGTTACTCGCTCAGCTCGACGATCGCCTCCGCGACGGCGCGGCGCTTTTCGAGGAGCGGTTTCGGGTCGGTCGAAAACGTCGTCATATCGGTGGTTATCGGCGAGAAGTCGAAAATTTCTTCAACTTTCTTCCGTTGCGCGTCGGTCAAATCGCGATTTTCGGTCAACTTTTTCAGCATCGACAGCATCTCGTAATCTTGGACGCCTTCGCGAATCATTTCCCAACGGACGCTCGCGACCGGGTCGTCGAAGATCGGTTTGCCGTCGTTGCGGCCCGGGGTCGCGGCGGAGAGCGGCGGATAGATGAAGCGACCGTCGCCGTTCCCCCAAAACTGCTTCGTTCCGGCGGGCGTCGAGTATCCGGAAACGTAACACATCGGGTCGAGGTAAGGGTTCTGCGCTTCGTTCGGGAACGCGGCGGAACTCGTCCAATACGTCGACTCCCAAACGAGACAGCCGGTAATCCCGCGTTCGAACGTTTGCCAATGCCAAATCCGCAGCTCGACCGGCGGGTGATCGGTGAATTCCGTACAATACGGCTCTTTCGGGTAGGTGCAGACGTACCACCAAAAGCGGTTTCCGGCGTCCTTCTCGATCTTCCCTTGCGCTTCGTCGTAAGCCGGGCTGACCGGGCACCAAACGTCGATCGACGCGTCGTTTTCTTCGAGGATTTTGCGGAACTCGGGCGACGGTTCCTCGGTCAACATACGGTCGATTTCCGGCGCGTATTTTTTGAGCTTGCCGAACCCGCGGGCGACGAAGCCGTAATCCTTCGGCTCCGGTTCGTCGAACCAATAGACGTAAGCCGCGTCGAGGAGGCCGCGTTCGCGGAGGCCCTCTTGCAACTTCTTGCCGTAATCGGCGATCATCGCTTTATATTGCGGCGTATCCCCGGCGTAACCGGCGATTTCCCCCTCCGCCGACTCCGCGTAAGTCCCCCAGCCGAGCCCTTCGAACGGGAGCCGGAAGTTCGTGAAGTTGTATTGCGCGAAGACCCGCGTCATTTCCTTTTCAAAACGCGAAAAATCGAGTTCGCAACGCGGCGGGTTTTCCTCCGGCAACCATTTAACGCCGATACCGTCGAGCGGGGCCGGGTTGTACGGACTGATCCGGTAATCGCCGAAAATTTTCAAATATTTTTCAAAAACGGCGCGTTTATCTTCTTCCGTTTTGCAGTTGTGATACCGCCAAATATTCCCCGGCGACATGCCGTAAGCGGTTTCGAGCGTGTTTTTCGCCGGAAGCGCGAAGTCCCAAACGACGACCTCGAACGGAATCGTCGCGTCAAACTTATCGTCGGTTCCGGGCGGACTCGCCGTTTCGGTCAAGCGAATCGCTCCGCGGTACGTCCCCGGCGCGGCGTCGGCCGGAACGCGGACGGTCGTCCAAATCGGCAAATTTTCCCCAACTTCAACGCCGAGCGGCGCCCCGAGGCCGTCCGAACCGGCTTCGAGCGGAACCAACGCGTCCGGATACCAACCGACGGCGCAAGTTTTATCGGTCGGATTCGCGACGTAATGATAGTAAGCGTAACGCAAATCGACGTTTTCCGCCGCTATCGTCGCGCCGTTCGGGCCGGTTAAATCGCCGACGACGGCGCCGGCGAGGCCGTCGATTCCGCCGCCGAGAGCGCGAACCGCGACTTGGAACGACTCGAAATCGTTTTTCGCGGCGTAAATGCGAATCGGCTCCGCGTCGCCGATTTTCGTTTCCTTGGCGTTTTTCGGAATCCGATAATCTTGTTCGCACCAAGACAGCGAAACTTTATCGGTTTTACCGGTTAAACCGGAAATTTCGCGGGTGAAATTTTGAACGAAATAGGGGAAAAAGCGCGTTCCGAAGACGACCGGGCGCGCCCCGTCGACGACGTAACGCCGTTCGCAAGCCGGGTTGCCGCCGTTTTCGCCGAAGAGGGGCGACTTTTCGTCTTGCGACAACCATCGGAGCGAAGTTTCGCGGCACCGGTCGCCGGAGAGCGTCCAAAAGACTCCTTCGTTAAGTCCCCAAAGCGTCCAAGTTTGCGTCGATGTTTTCCCTTGACCGTTCCCCCGTTTTTGGAACTTGTCGCGCTTATCCTCCCCAAGGAGGTAATCGGCGCCGTCGATATAATCGGCAAAATACGTCTCGCCGAGCCCGCTAAAGAGGGGCGCGTCGTTCGGGTTCAGCGTCAATTCCGCCGAAAGATTGTAAACTTGCGAATTGCACCACTTCCCGTCTTCGCCCGCCGCGCCGCGAACGCGAACGAAAATTTCGTCCGCCGCTTTCCCGTCGAGGAGCGTTTCGAGCGTCGCTTCGACCGAGCCGGTTCCGGCGATTTCGCCCAACGCCGCCCAGTTTTCGCCGTCGAGCGAACCTTCCAAAACGGCGCGTCCGGCGGTCGAGTGCCCGATATTCATCGAAATTTTCCCGGAAACGAACGGGATTTTGCGGGTTTTAAGAATTTTACCGGTATTTCGATACCCGTTCGGCCCGTCGGCGTGCGCTATCAAGTTGCAAGTTTTCGGTTCGAGCGCGAAGCGGTAAACGACTTCCGCGTCGTTCCCGAGCGTCCAGCGGTTGGTGTTGAAATGACTCGTCGTCGAAACGAGCGGGCGGTCGAAGTTGGTCGGCTCCGACGCGCGGAAGCTGGTAAAGCGGTAAACGCCGTCCGCAATCGACTCCCCGGCGCCAAGCGAAAGGACTTCCTTCGGCTCCCCGGAGCGGCGTTGTTCTTTCGTCCGCGCTGTCAAGATTCGGTAAACCGGCCGAACCGCCGTCAGGGTCGGCTCGGCGAAGCGGTAATCGCGATGCGAATCCCATTGACCGAGGCGAAGTTGCGCCTCTTTAACGCCCTTCGGCGCGACGAAAACGAACGAATAATAATCTTCCGGGGTCTCCTTTTTCGGAAAATCGGTAAAATCGTAATGCGCGAACGACGTTCCGGACGGCGCGCTCGCCCCGGAGCCGCCCCCCGGAACGACCGACGCTTTGAAGCGGAAGCGGTAAACTTTCCCCGCTTCGAACGCGACCGGATTCGACCGCCAAGACGCGGCGTTGTCCCCGCCCTTCAACTCGAAAACGCCGTCCTTCCGCTCCCCGGCGCCGTCGACGCTAAGCGTCCATTCGGTCGGCTGTTCGACCGTCTTAGCCGCTTCGAAAACGTCGCTCGCGAACGCCGAGTTTGCGGAAATTGCCGAAATCGCCCAATTTGCCGAAGCGGCAAGCCCCGCGACGCCGAACAGCGCCGCCGCGACCGCTCCGACGAAACCGATTTTTCGCCGTTTCATTCTCGTTTCTCCTTAAAATTCCCTACAACCGTTACAAACCGGGCAAAACGCCGCCCGACCGCTTCGAACGACGCCCGTCCCCTTTAAGACGAGCGTCGCCGCGAAACGGATTTCGAAAACGCGCTTTTTTCGAACAAGTCGCGCCGTTTAGACGCTCGAACGTTTCGCCGACGCCTATTTTACCGCTTACGCTGATTTTAACGGCTAAACGTCCAAGCCTGCCCGTCGCCGCGCCTTCGCCAGTCCGCCTAAACAACCTGTTTTAACAACAAAATCGAAGGCGCCCCCTCAACTCAACCGATTTTAACGATTAAACGCAAAAACCGCCCGACGACGCGCCTTCGCCAACTCGCCTAAACAACCGGTTTTAACAGCGAAGTCGAACGAACCCCGCCCGACTCAACCGATTTTAACGCTTATTCAACCGTTTTTCTTTTGGTCGACGACCCAACGCAAGCCTTGGTAGAAGATTTTGCGGTAGTTCGCGTCGCCGAACGCGCCGTTCGCGTCCCCTTGAATCATCCCGAAAACCGGCGTTTTCTTGTACCGCCAAGTCCAAACGACCGGCGCGTCCGATTCCGGGTGGTCGGTGCGCGCCAAGACGTCGATTCGCGGGTTGAAGTAGACGTATTGGAAAACTTCGTCGTTGATTTTGAAGTCCTTGACGCCTTCGGTGATCGGGTGCGGGCGGTCGACGATGTAAATATTGACGTCGGTCGGGCGTTTGTACGTCGACTTGCGGTAGACGCGCCCTTCGATTTCCGTTTCCTTAATAATAAATTGCGCTCCGAAAACGTCGCGGAAGAGCGGAAATTCCGGGTGCGAAATCAACGAGTGGTGCAGCATCACCGTCGGGATTCCTTCGTCCGACCAAAGCGCGGTCAAATTGTCCTTTTGTTCTTGCGTCAGTTCGAAGAACGACTGATCGTGAAAAACGACGACGTCGTAATCCTTCGAGAGCCCCGGCTTGAGCATATCTTGCTTTTCCGGGATCGAAATTTCCTCGAACGTCGAGTTCGGGCAATCTTTCAGCGCCGCGTGCAGGCCTTCGCGGTCGTAAGAGTGCCCGCCGACGACGAGCAGAATCCGCATCTTTTCGCTATTTTCGCCATTTTCATCGCCGAACGCCGCTTTTTTCGACGTTCCAACCAACGCCGCGCCGCTCAACGCCGCCAACGTCGCCCCGACGCAAGAAACTCCAAAATCGCGACGCCCCATTTTACCGCTCATTTCGCCAACCTTTCCGTTCCGCTAAAATCGCTAAAACCGTTAAAAAACAAAAAACGCTAATTTAAAACGCCAAAAGCGCTAAAATCGTCAAGACATTGAAAATAACGTCGACCGCGACAACGGCTTCCGTTACTTTCCTCGTCCCCAAAAATAACCGACGGCGCCGAAGTCGACCGTTCGACGCGCCGCCGCTAAGATGATACCCGAAACGCGGGCGCTTTTCAAGAAAAAGCGGGAAAAAAGTCGAGAAAAACGCAAAAAAAGAAAAAAGCCGCGACGCCCAAACGCCGCGACTTCTCCGCCAAATCAATCCCCGACGATAATCAAACAAAAACCGTCGAAATCCAAAACCCCGCTTTTAACGGAGTCGCTCGACCAACTCGCCGACGCGCCGCTCGATCTCGTCGATAATCGTTTCAAAAAATGCGTCGTCGCGCCCGGTCGGGTCTTCGAGCCCCCAATCTTTGACGCTCGCCCCGGGAATAAACGGGCAAACGACGCCGCACCCCATCGTTACGACGACGTCCGGCGTCGGAATCGCGTCGAGCGTTTTGGGTCGCTGCGTCGCCTCCAAATCGAACCCGCGTTCGCGCATCAAACGAACGGCGTCCGGGTTGATTCGATCCTTCAGCGCCGTTCCCGCCGAGAACGCCTCGAAGACGCCGGCGCCCAACTTCCGTCCGAACGCCTCCGCGATTTGACTCCGACAAGAATTATGAACGCAAACAAACGCGACTTTCGGCGTTTCCGTCTTTTTTCCCGCGTTTTCCAAGGTCGCCACCCTTCCTTTCAATCTGTTCAACATTCAAAAAACGCCCCTTAACGCCGTCGTTTCCGCCCGTCTTCGCTTCCTCCGCCGGACGCGCCCGACGCCGTTTAACGTTTTCAACGGCTCTGCGATTTTAACGATTTTAACAATTCCAACCGTTTCACCTATTTCATCAATTTAGCCGACTTTACAGACCTCGTCGGTTTTGCCTAATTTAGCGGTTTCAACGATTCCAACGGCTTAAAATCGCGTTCCTTTTCCCGAAACGCCCGCCTTGCGCCGCGTTCGACGTTCCAAGAAACAAAAAAACCTCGTCCGAACTTATCCGACGAGGCTTTCCGTTTTCGACGTTCAACGAAGAACGCCGCTTCAAAGTCGGGGCGACTGGATTCGAACCAGCGACCTTTTGACCCCCAGTCAAACGCGCTAAACCAGACTGCGCCACGCCCCGAAACTCATTAATATTATTTTAACGTCTTTTCGCGATTTGCCAACCCCTTTTTCCAAAAAACCGTCGATTTTCTTTCAAATTCCCGAGATCGAGCGCCAAAAACGCCGCGATTGGGCGCCATTTTCAATCGGCGATCGACAAGAGGCGTCAAAAACCAAAATTTCAACAAAAACAACGCTAAAAACTTCCCCTTAATTCGGCGGAAATTTCGCCCCCCTCATTTTCAACGCCGCGCTTTCCTTTACAATAAGAGAAGCGTCGGCGCGGCGAGCCGAATTTCGCGCTTCCTTGCGCCGCCGTTTCGCAACACTCCAGTTTCGCCCGTCCCCCCAATTTGCCCGCGTTTCTCATTTTATCGAAAAACGCGACGTTTACTTAGCTTCCCCGCCTTCCTAACTTCCCCGTTTTTATGTTTTCCGAACAAGAATACGTTCTCGTCGACTTCGGCGCCGGTCGCCGTCTCGAACGCTTCGGCCCGCTCCTTCTCGACCGCCTTTGTCCCGTCGCCGAGGGAATCCGACGCGGCGCGCCCGCCCTTTGGAGCCGCGCCGACGCCCGTTTCGTCCCGCAAAAATCGGACTCGCCGTCTCCCGGTCGTCAAACTCAGCGGAA
>JAZQAP010000376.1:0-5999 GCA_045545275.1 Thermoguttaceae bacterium
CGCTTCCGGGCGTCGTTCGTTTGTCGTTGACGAGTCCCGACGCGGCGATTACCCGTTGGCGAATCGATTGGGGGGGCGGTCGTCCGTTCGACGTTTTGGACGAAACGGCGGCGTCCGCGGTCTTTGGGCGCGGTTACGACGCCGACGGCGAGTACGACGTTCGCGTCGAGCTGGTCGACGCCGACGGACGCGGAACCGGCGTTTGGTCGTTCGTCGGAACGGTCGTCGTTTCCGGTCTCGGAACGTCGCAAGCGATCTTCGCGGAACTCGGCGCGACCGACGAAACGTCCGAACCCGCCGACTTCGCCGATTTTAACGCCGACGCCGCCGTCGCGGAAACGCTCGAAGCGGTCGCGTTCTCGTCGGCTCTTCTCGACGCGGAAGCGGAGCGCCGCCGCGGCGTTTTCGCCGATCTCGACGAAACGTTCGACCGCTAACCGCCGCAACCGTCGAAGTCGCCGCGCTTTTTCCCGTTTTAACGACGAAAAGAAACGCGGCGCCTTCGGCGTCCGAACCGCTCGACAAATTGCCGAAACAAATCCGCGTTTTAACGACAAAAAGAAACGCGGCGCCTTCGGCGTCCGAACGCCTCCAAAAGCGCGACGGTTCGTTCCGTTCGCTCTAAAACGCTCTCGAGCGCAACGCCCCCGATCCAAGCGCGTTTCGCTCGGGAGCGTTTTCCTTTCCGTCCGCCGAGTCGCGCAAATTCCGCGCGACCGCCAAATCCCGAACGCCGTTCCCGACGCCTGCGAACCGCTCGACGGCATTCGGCGGCGCTTATGGCGTTCGAACAAACTTGTTTGGCACAAACCTTCTACTATGAGAACGTAGAACATTCTAAACTTCTAGAGTTCGCGTTCGTTACCTACGCGACTTAAGGCAAGACGAAAGCCATAGAGGCGATTTCGCCCCGTCTGGTTAAGGTAGTACCGGTTGGCCGACCGACAGTCTTTGGAACCGTTGTTCCAGCTACCGCCGCGTAAGACCCGGCTTGCGCCTTTTGTTGTATTAATAGGATTCCGAGCATTATTCGTATTTTCGTAGTAGTCGGAATCATAGAAGTCCGCGCACCATTCGTAAACATTGCCGCGCATGTCGTAAAGCCCCCAAGGATTCGCCGCGTAACTCCCAACCTTTGTCGCGCGCTCTAAAAACTTTCCCTTAGTCAAAGTTCCGTAAGGATAATTACCGTCGCAATTTGCTTTATCGCCGTTCAATGTGGTTCCCCATGAAAACGGCGTCGTCGCGCCCGCGCGGCAAGCGTACTCCCACTCCGCTTCGCTAGGCAAACAAAACTTAAACCCCACAGGCGCAATACCGCTAGAATTCAACTTCTTAATAAATTCTTGGCATTCTTCCCAACTTATGCGCTCCACCGGGAAGTTTGAAGTGTCAAGACCATGAACGTCAGTAGAATACATACCGCCCGATGAAAACGCGCTAGGATTATTCTTCATCACCGCCTTCCACATCGCTTGCGTTACTTCTGTTTCAAGTAGCCAAAACCCATCAAGAATTACCCGATGCAACGTTTCATTAGAAAATCGTTTCGGTTCGCTTTCTGGACTTCCCATCAAAAACGACCCAGCCGGGCAGTACCGGAACGCGTACTCGATTCCGTTTATTTCAAGGGTTTTACGCACTCCAGCTTCGTGCGGCGCGCTCCAATCGTCGCCTAAACTCTGCGGGTTCTCCGCTTGTTCGATCGTCTCCAGGAGGTTCCGCGCCGACGCTTTCTCCGCCTCCGTTCGCGACGCCGCCAAATACGCTTCGCACTTCGTCCGCGCCGACGCGTAATCCTTCGCGCTAAACGCTTGAAAAGCCTCCGTAAAGAGCGTCGCCGACGACGAAACCGACGACGTCGCGCTCCCGCCGCCGACCGGGCGCGTCGGCTCTTTGAGCCAAAAGTCGACGACGCCGGAAAAGCGGTAAAACGGCGTCTGCCGCGCGTCGCGCTTGTCGCGGACGAAACGTTGCGTTTGCGACGTCGCGTAATTGCAGACGTCGAGAAACGAGACGCCGCCGTCGCCGTCCGCGTCCGCCGCGCCGCGCAAGCCCTCGGCGAAAAACGCGGTGAAAACGCCGCCTTCCAGCTCCGGGTGTTCCCAGCTAAACTCCCGAGATTCGCAACTTTGCAGAAACGCGACGCCGTTCGCGTCCGGAATCGGCGAAAACGAACGCGTCCGCGTCGCCGCGCTCTTTTCCGTCGACGCCGGTTCGCGACAAGCGTCGACGATCAGCATTTTGAAGCGCGCGTCGTCCGCTTTGAGCCGCTCCGCGACGTCTTCGATAAGTATCGCCGTTTCGGAACTTACGACGATTTTTCCGTCGATGTTCTTCGCGTCGACGTCCTCCGGGCAGAACGCCGCGTCGCCGTCCTCCGTCTCGAAGCCGTGTCCGGACAACGCGATCAAGACGGTCGAATCGGGCCCGGACGCCGCCAACGTCTCGTCGAGCGCCTTCAAAATTCGGTCGCGACTCGGGCGCTCGCGAATGCGTCCGTCGCTGACGAACGTCCGAATCGTTTCGCTCGGGAAGCCGATTTCGACGAGCGCGTCGCGGAGCTTGCGCGCGTCGGAACTCGCGTATTCAAGCGGATCTAGCGTTTCATATTCGTCGACGCCGACAAGGATCGCGCCGCGCTTCCCGGCGTCTTTCGCGACGACCGCCAACGCTCGACTTCCGCTCGCGTCGTTCGTTTGCGCTAGCGCCGCCGATTCCGAACGCTCCGAGAAGCGCGAACGCCGCCGTTTGCGCCAACCGCCGCGTCTTCGTCGTTTTGACCGTCCCTCCCGTTCCGTTCGTTGCGTCAACTTCCCATTTTAACGTTTCCTCTTGTATTTCACCGTCAAAAGCGTCGCCAAGAATTACTCGTCGCGACAATTTTCTTTCTATTTTACTCGAAAGCGACGCTTCCGCTAAGGTTAAGAGGAAACGGAAGAAAAAAATTACGCAAAAAATTCGTTCGCGCCTCCCCAAAAATAAAAAAGCGGCGCCAACGCAAACGCCGCCTTAACAAGAAAGCAACGTCGAGCTTCAAGCGCCCGGCGATTACCGTTCGCCCCGCCTTTTACGACGCCGTTAGATTTTCGTTCTTAAACGTTTAAAATCAAAGAGCCTTATAAACGCGTTTAAAGCGAACGTCGCGCCGCCGTTTGCGCCGTCGCGTAAAAGTCGAACGCGAGCGGCAAAAAGCGGACGACGTCGGACGCGACCGCGCCGCGAGAGGAACGCGTCGAACGCAAATCCGCCGCTAATCCGTGCAACGCGACCGCCGAACGCGCCGCGTCGAACGGCGCCGCGCCTTGCGCCAAAAGTCCGACGACAAGGCCGGTTAAAACGTCGCCGCTCCCGCCGGTCGCGAGGCTCGGGTTCCCCGTTTCGTTGACGCAAACCGCCCCGCTTCCGTCCGCGACGACCGTTCCCGCCCCTTTCAAAACGACGACGAACGACGAGTCGCCGCCCGTCGATTCGGCGCGCAACTCGTTTCTCGACTTAACTTGCGTCGCCGCGTCCGTTCCGTTTTTTCCCTCCGAAGCGCCGTCGAAAAGTCGCTCGAGTCGCTTCGCAAACGCCGCCGTCGCGGCGATTCGGTCGACTCGGTCGCCGGACGGTTTCGCGCCGGTCAGTCGAGCGAACTCTCCCGGATGCGGCGTTAAAATCCGAACGCCGCGCGGTTTGCGATCGGCGAAACGCCCCGAAATCGCGCCGGTCTTCGAACCGTTTTTCTCCTTTTCGGTCTCTTCGCTTTCTTTCGGCGCCGCGTCGTCTTTCGTTAACTCCCGTTTTTTCGGAGCTTCCGTCTTTGCGCCGAAGACTCCCGCTTCGGCGAGCGCGTTGAGCGCGTCCGCGTCGAAAACCGCCGGACGCTCCAACTCGAAAAACAACTCGACAACGAGCCGCGTCGCCTCCGCCGAACGCCCGAAACCGGGCCCGACCGCAAGCGCCGTCGCGCCGGACGCTTCCGCCAAAATCTCCTCCAAGGCCGCCGAAGTCAGCCGCCCCGACGCGTCGCAAGCGCCCGGAATCGTCGTATATTCCCGAGCGAAACCGGCGACCGTCTCCAAAATCGGCTCCGGAACAAAAAGACGAGTCAGCCCCGCCCCCGCGACCAGCGCCGCCGCCCCGGTCAGCGAAATCGCGCCGCTCATTCCGCGACTTCCGCCGACGCAAAGCGCCGTTCCAAACGTCCCTTTATGCCCGTCGGTCGGGCGTTCCGGAAGCGACGGCAAAGCGCCCCAAAACGCCGCGTTCGTTCCTCCCGCTTCCTCCGCTCGCCGCGCAAACTCGCCCCGCGTCGCCGCGTCCGGCCAATACGTTTCGATCATCGTCGCTTCTCCTTTTTTCTTTTTAATCGTTCGGCCGATTTAACCGCCGCGTTTTTCAAACAATTCAAAAACACGCTAAAAGCGGCTTAAAACCGACGTTCGACGCTTTTTTCGGCGCCGCGTTCTCCCGCCGTCGGTCGCGCTAGCGTCCGCGTTTTGATTTTGACGACGTCGTTTCGTTTTTCAAACTTTTCAAACGGCGTTAATCTCCGGCGTTCGACGCGATTTTTGATTTCACTTTTGCCGACACGTTTTTCAGACTTTTCAAAGAAGCCGCGTCGGAATCGAAAACTTTCGCGCTTCGTCGCCGTCAAAACGGGTAAAAACGCTAAAAAACGCCGCTCGACGTCGGGAAATCGCGCAAAATCGCCCGCTCGCGCTCCTTTCGTCGCCGCCAACGGCGTTTTCGACGTTATCATTATATTATTAATCAACGCCGCGTCGAGCGGTTCGACGCGTTCGCGACGATTTTCCGCTCAAGTCGCGCTTCCCGTTTTCCTTATTTTTCCTTATATATACCGCCGCAATGCCGCCGATTCCCGCCTCCGCCGACGCCCTTTCCAACGCGCTCCCCAATTTCGCCAACGTCTGCGCCGTCGTTATGGCGGGCGGCTCCGGAACGCGACTTTGGCCCGAAAGCCGCCGCGCCCGTCCGAAACCGTTTTTGCCGCTCCTGCCGGACGGTCGCTCGACGATCGCCCCGACGTTCGCTCGTCTCGGCGGGCTCGTTCCGCCGGAACGTCGTTTCGTCGTCGCGGGGCGCTCGTTCGCTCCGCTCCTCGCCGACGCGCTCCCGGAACTCGAACCGCGCCGAACGCTCCTCGAACCCTGCGGACGCGACACGGCGCCCTGCGTCGCTTGGGCCGCGCTCGAAGCGTTGCAAGTCGACGAAAACGCGACGCTTATCGTCTTGCCGTCCGACCACTTAGTCGCCCCCGACGCGTCCTTTCGAGCGACGCTCGCGCAAGCCGTTCGGCTCGTCGAAGAGGACGAAACGCGGCTCGTTACCCTCGGCGTCGTCCCGACCGAGCCGTCGAGCGCTTACGGTTACGTCGAAATCGACAAAGCGTTAAACGCCGTCCAAAACGACGCTTACGTCGTTCGACGCTTCCGCGAAAAACCGGACGTCGAAACGGCGCGCCAATTCCTCGCGTCGGGACGCTTCTTTTGGAACGCCGGTATTTTCGTTTGGAAAGCGCGTCGGATTTTGGAGCTGATCGCCCGATTCGAACCGGAACTCGGCGCGACGTTCGCTCGAATCGCGCCCCGCGTCGCCGCCGCCGCCAACGACGCCGCGACCGCCGACGATCCGGCGTTCGTTCGCGAATTCTCGAACGCCAAACGAATTTCGATCGATTACGCCGTCCTCGAACGCGCTTCGAACGTCGTCGTCCTGCGCGCCCCGTTCGATTGGGACGACCTCGGCTCCTTCGCGGCGCTCGAGCGGACGCTCGTCGCGGCGAAAACGTCGGAATCGCAAGCGCTTAACGACGCCGACCGCAACGTCGCGACCGGAGCCGATTTGATCGCCGAAAACGCTCGCGGCTCCTTCGTTCGCGTTTTGTCGTCCTCCGAAACGCCTTCGAAACGCCGCAAACTCGTCGCGCTCGTCGACGTCGACGATCTTCTCGTCGTCGAAACGGACGACGCGCTCCTCGTCGCGAAAAAAGG
>JAZQAP010000377.1:0-3330 GCA_045545275.1 Thermoguttaceae bacterium
ACGACGATCAGGGCGGCGACACGCTCGCGCTTCGTTTTTCCGAAGCGACCGATTGGCGCCGCTTCGCTTTTTACCGCCGCGCGATCAACGACGGAACGACGCGCCTCCGTTTCGAGTTCGTCGGTCTCGGCGAAGTTTACCTCGACGACGTCGTCGCGCAAGTCGTCGAATAACGAGACTTAACATTTTGCGTTTTTTTCCGTTCGCAGCGCGCCTATCGACGCTCGCCGGTCGTCCGAGTCGGCGCGACGGTCGGAATCGACGCTCTCTCGGTCGCTTCGCTCGACGTTTTATCGTTCGTTTCTCCGGCGTTTTCGAACGTTTCGTCGAATTCCGCAAACTCAAACGCGCTCGACGTTTGCGTCGCGCCGATTTCCTCGGTCGTTTCGCTCGTTCTCTCTTCGTTCCCGACGCGTCCCGTCGTCGTCGTCGCCGTCGCCGCGCCGACGCTCGACGAAACGACCGGCGGCGCCGGAGCGCTCGCGCCGGAATTCGGTCGCGCCGCTCGCCGAACGCTCGGAACCGCGCTCGGCAAATCCGGACTCGTCGCGTTTCCTCCCGTCTTTCGCAACTCCCGATTTTCCGCGACTTGAAGATCCTCCGTTTCCGCCGTCCAATCGTCGTTTGAGCCGTTCGAGCGTTTCGTCAAACTCGGCGCGACGTCCGCCGCGTCCCAAGTTTCGCCGCTCGTTTCGCTCGTTTCGATTCTTTCGACCGTTTCAAAGGTCGTCGCCGACGGTTCGCAACATCCGTTTTTCTCGACGTTTACCTCCGAAACGGTCGTTTCCGTTTCGAAAGTCGCGCTCGTCGACGACGGCGCCACGTAACGCGTCGAAATCGGCTCGACCGTTTTATAAACCGGTCGCAAAACCTTCGTTTTCTTCGGAACCTTCCTTGCAACGCGCGCAACATACGGCTCTTTAACGACTTCCGTTACCGTTTTATAGGTCGTTATCGGCGTTTCGCGAATCTCTTCGGTCGTTTGCATTCGCAACACGCGCGTCGGCGTTTTTTTCACAACGCGTTCCGTTACGGGCTTATACGTCGTTACCGGAACCTGTTCCGTTTGCGTTTCTTGGACGTAAACGGTCGTCGGCTCGCTAACGACGCGCTCGACCTGAACCGGGCGATACGTCGTTCGCGTCGTCGGAACGTTTTCGACGACCGTTTGCGGCGTGTAAGTCGTTACGGGAACTTGCGTTGAAACGAGGTTGGGTCGATAAACTTTTTGCGCGCGGTACTCGGTCGGCTCTTGCGTCGGCGTCCAATAAAGTCCCGGAAGCCGATAACGCGTTCGCCCGGTCGCCGGATCCCAATAATCGCCGCCGCAACGCCAACGGAGACAACACCTTTCGCGTCCCGGAACCGCCGTTATTTGCGTCTCGTAAGCCCCGTAATCCCGCGTTTCGGTTCGATAGGTCGTCGTCGGTCGATTAACGACGTAACTCCTTTGCGTCATTACGGTTTCGACGACCGGTTGATTCACCGTCTCGACGATTTTTCGTTCGCGCATTTGCACGACAGGTCGAAGCGCCGTTCGCGTTCGCGTTTGCGTCGACGTTTCCGGCACGTACCGCGTTACGTTGTAAGTCGTTTCTTTCTCGACGGTTTCCCAAACCGGACGCTCGACTTTCACTTTCTCGCGCTTGATCGACGTTTCCGGAACTTGACGCGTCGTCGTTTTGTCTCGGAAGCGCGTCTCGCAATCCCAAACCGTCTCATAAGTCGTTATTTCTTCCTCTTTATACTCCGTTTCGGCGCAAGGCGAGCAAGCGTTCGTCGACGTCGCGTCGCAAGGAGAGCAAACGCTCGAATCGACGCAAACCGACGTCGCGTCGCAGACCGAGTCGACGCTCGCGCAAACGCCCGACGTTTCTCCGACGTCCGCAAAAGTCGCCGTCGTCTCGACTTGCGACGGATAAGCGACGCTCGTCGAAACGGGCGCCGACGGAACGCAAACCGCCGCCGACGCGACCGGAACGCTCGGAAAGGTCGAACGAACGACCGGCGCCGTCCAAGTCGGTCGCGCGACCGCGACCGTCCGCGGAACCGCCCAAACGGTCGTCGACGGCGCGTACCCGACGATCGGCGGCGCGTAGTACGTTCGAACGTTCGCGACCGGTCGCGCCGAACGCCAACGTCGCCAAAAACATTGCGACGCGCCTCGCTCCGCCGCCGCGAACGCCAGCGCCGCGCTCGGTAAAAAAACGAGCCAAAAAATCAAGCGCCGTCCCTTGCGACGCGGCCGTTCCGGCTCGTTTCCCTCGCTCGCTTCGCCGCTCGTTCCAATTCTCGACGTTCGTTCTCGGGTTCCGTTTCCGACGACGCGCGCCCAATTCGCAAGTCGCGACGCGGCGCCGACGAAAAATTTTCGATTTTTCCCTCGGAAATGGGACGCGCTTTTTCTCGTCATGTTGATTTCTCCTCGTTTTTCGTTAAAATAAGGAAAGAGCGTTCGCCGTTCGACCGACAAAACGCTATCGAGCTAATTCCGTCAAATTCCCCGAAACGCGCGTCCGCTCTCTCCGTCGTCCCAACGACGCCGGTAAAATAGTTCGCAAGCGTTAAAAACGGCAAAATCGGCAAATTTTTCAGCGAAGCGTTCCCATTCACGCCGTTTCGGAGCGCTCGCTTCGCCCCATTTTACCTATTTCAACGATCGACATAACCGCGCGTTATTTTATACCGTCCGCAGATATGGAAAGACAATGAGCGCTCCTCTCGAATCCGCCCGCCGTTCGCCCGACCGTTTTCTCGAAGCCGCGACCTACGGTTTCGAGTCGAACGCCGCGCCCTTAACGCCGCCGTCGGAACCGCGTCGCGAACTCGACGCCGCCTCGACGCGACGTTTCGCCGACGCCTACCGCCGTTTGGTCGCCGAAATCGAAAAAGCGTTCGTCGGTCAGCGCGAACTTGTCGTCGGCGCGCTCGTCGCCCTTTTTTCCGGCGGACACGTTCTCGTCGAAAGCGTCCCGGGTCTCGGCAAAACCTTTTTCGCGCAGACGCTTGGACGCGCGCTCGGCTGCCGCTTCGGCCGCGTTCAGTTCACGCCGGACTTGACGCCGTCCGACGTCGTCGGCGCGCTCGTTTTCAACGCGAAAGAACAGGAATTCACCTTCCGGCCCGGTCCGATTTTTACGCAAATCCTTCTCGCCGACGAAATCAACCGTTCCCCCGCCAAGACGCACGCCGCGCTCCTCGAAGCGACGCAAGAAGGCGCCGCGACGGTCGACGGCGAGTCGCGCCCCCTCCCGCGCCCGTTCTTTACGATCGCGACCCAAAACCCGATCGAATCCGAAGGAACGTACCGCCTCCCGGAAGCGCAGCTCG
>JAZQAP010000378.1:0-3352 GCA_045545275.1 Thermoguttaceae bacterium
GGCTCCCGTTGGTCGCGACGGTCCCGCCCAACATAGGAAGAAGGGGGCGGACGACGGCGACCGCGCCGCTCCGGGCCCGCGCTTCCGCGCGAACTTGGTTTCGGCTCCCGTTGGTCGCGACGGTTCCGCCCAACATAGGAAGAAGGCGGCGAACGATGAAAACGACGCGTAAAAAGCCCGGCCCGCGTCCGCGACGATTGCGCCGACTCCGCCGACTTATCCTCGGCCCAAGTTTGGAACAACGCGTCGCCCTTACCTATTTGGGCGGTTTCGTTCGCGCCTACCGAACCGAAGGCCAAGCGTTGACCGGGTTCGAAGCGGCGAAAATCGGCGCGGCGGCGGCCGCTTACGGGAAAGACGAAATTATCGCGCTCGCTTGGCGCTTCGGCTTGCGTTTGACGACGGCGGCTCCGAAAGAGGAAATCTTGCGAACGCTTTACGACGCGCTCTTAATCGAACCGGAGTTCGACGCGACCGGACGGCTCGTCGCGCCGCGCTTCGTTTACCGTCCCGCCGAACGAAGATTTTATCGAAAAGACAGAGAGGAAAAAGAAGAATGAACGCCAATACCAAACCGCAAACCGTCGCGCCGATCGAAACGACGACGTTCGACGTCGCGCTCCGACATATGAAGAACGGCGGGTTCGCGCTCGCTCGGTTCGGCTCGACGAGCGAAGCGGTTAGCCTTTGTTATTTCGACCGCGCCCGCAACGCGATTCAACGGCTCGCGTTTTGGAAGTCGACGCGGTACGCCGAAGAGATTTACGCGCCGTTCGTTTACGTCGTCGGCGCGGACTGGGTTCTTCTCCGCCGCGACGCGTTCGCCCGGAACCCCGAGGAAACCGCGACGGACGAAGCGATTCGAACGACGTTCGGCGAATACGTCGCTCCGGCTCTTTCGGTCGCGGAACCGGGCGCCGCCGACGTTCTCTTGCCGCCGGGAACGTCCCGCGTTTCCTTTTTCGCCGACGGCTCGACCCGCGTCGCGACGGCGGACGGAGCGGTTCGCGCCTTCGCGGCGGAGTCGGCGGAAGCGATCGAAACCGCGCTCGCCGAGGAACTCGACGCGATTTTAGGAACGAAGCCGCCGACCGAACCGGAACCGACGAACGGCGACGACGTCGCGGGGAGCGCCGGTTATGTCTGTTAAATCGCGAAAACGAATCTTGAAGTTCGGCGTCGTTCTTCTTGCCGTCGCGGCGGTCGCGTTCGCGTTTCGCGTCGCTTGGCGCGACCGTTTAAACGCCGTTCGTCTCGCCGAGGTCGAGGCGCGCCTTGCCGCCGAAGTCGACGCCGGACGAGTCGCCGAATCGGAAGCGGAGCTTATCCGGCAAGCGAACGCCGCTCGCGTCGCCGACAAGAAGCCGCCTTTGCAATACGACGACGCGGAAACGCTCGACGCTCGCGAAACGGCCCGACGGAACGCGCTTTACGGGCGCCTGTTTCACCCTCGACGCCCGCGCGTCTTCGGCGCCGAATTATGCGCCGCTTGGTCGGAAACGCCGCGCGACGCCGTTCGCCTTTGGCTCGCGTCGGAAAATTGCAAGGACATTTTGCTCGGCGATTACGACCGCGTCGCGGCGGGCGTCGCGACCGACGAAGACGGTCGAACTTATCGCGTTTTGCGACTTTGGCAAGGAGACGACGGCAACGATGAATGAATCGACAAAACCGGAAGCAAACGAAACTATTTTCGAAGCGGAGGAAATCGACGACGTCGTCGACCGGCTTCACGACACGGCGCTTAGGCTTGACGCTCTGCACGCGCTTAACTGCGAACAAACGGCGGAGCGCAAGCGTCTTGCCGAAGAGCTTGCCGCCGAACGCCGACTCGCCGACGAACTTGAAAAAGAACTCGACTTCAAACGCCGCGAAGCCGACGCGTTTGGCGAACAACGCGACGCCGCCCACAAACGCGTCGCGGAGTTGGAAACCGAGCTGAACGCGGCGAACGGAAAGACCGCCGAGCTTTCGCGGGCGCTCGAAGTCGCGCGGCACAACGCCGACGTCGCCGACAAGCGTTTCGTCGAAGTCGGCGACCGGCTTCGGACGGTCGAGGCGGATTTGGCCGCGACGACCAAAAAGAACGCGACGCTTTCGAACCTCGCCGAGGCGTTGAAGTCGGAACGCGACGCGAACGCGCGAACCGCCGAGAGCCGTCGCCTCGCCGTCGCGCGGCGCGACGACGAACTGACCGAAACGCGTCGCCAACGCGACGACTTCGAGCGGATCGCGAGAGAGGCGCGACGCGAAAACTGGTTTTGGCGCGTCGTCGGGTTCGTCTCCGCCGCGACGTTCGCCGGGACCTCTTGGGCTTTTTAGCGGGCCGCCCCCCGCCAAGCCGAGACGGCTTAACGGTCGTCGCGGCTTCTTCGGCCCGTCGAACGCGGCGGGCGACAAACGTAACGAGACAAGGAGAAACGAAAATGAACCGACCGACTTACGAAGAATTGAAAGCGCTCGTCGAATACGGCGACGCGTATTTCCTCGACAATAACGGCGAAACGCGGAACGTCCGCGCGATTTACGTCGACGCCGACGGCCGACTTTGGTTGGCCGAAGACCCCGCGGACTTGGAGGCGCGACGGCAATGAGAGAACGCCGCCAACGCGACGGCTCCTTTGTCGACGTCGGCGACTTGCGACGCGCGCTCGCCGTTTACGCCGTCGACCGTCCCGTTAAAATCCGGCTTCCGGACGGGAGCGAGTTCAACGTCGGCGCCGTCCGACGCGACCGCGACTCCGGCGAACCGGTCGAAGACGCGGCGGTTCTACTGATCGCCGGAGAGGAGCAAGAAGCGCGAAACGAAACTTTAGAGTTCAAAACGAACAAAGGGGACGAGATGCAACAAACGCAAGTTAAAGAGATTATCGTTTCGGCGCGGGTTTACGCCGAGGCGACAAAATTTGCGTCGGCGCTCGTTTTTGTCGTCGACTCGGCGGGCGGCGTCGCGCCGTATTTTGTTGAGCCGCTTGAAGTTATCGGCGGCGAAAAGTCCGTCGAATACGCTATCCTCGATAAGATTCGCGACGCCGGACTCTTCGGCGACCGAGACGAGCGCGACGTCCGCGTTCATTACTGGAAAACAAAGGTTGAAACAAGAAGGCAAGTAAACTTCCTGCCTAGGACGCTTAAAGTTCTCGACGTTATCCGTTGAGCGGCGGAGTTAAAAGAAGGGGAAACGAGAATGAACGCGTTGTATTCGCTAATTTTAGCGTCGGGAACGAAAGAGGCGTTGTTCGCGGCGCTTTGGCTCGCGCTCGACGAAGAACCGGGGACGTTCGCCGACGTCGACTTTGCGTCGCTCCGGACGACGGCGGCGCGATTCGGCGTCGCGTTGTCGGAATCGCAA
>JAZQAP010000379.1:0-14948 GCA_045545275.1 Thermoguttaceae bacterium
GGAAGACGGAGGCGGGGAATAACGTCGCGCCGGACTTTGTTTTCGCTAAGATTAATGTCGAAGAAAAAGGCGACGCGACGTCAAATTTTAACGCGGGCGAGCGGAAGCGTCGGAGGCGAATCCGTCGATTAGAGCGGAAATCGTTTCGTGCGCGAGAGTTAGACCGAAAATTCCGACGATGGTCGGAAGACTGCCGAGCGAATTGCGAGGGCGACCGGGCGGCGAATCGACGGTCGACGCGTCGAGGGGCGCGGCGGGGGCGACGCGTTCGAGCCCGTCGGAACCGGCGGTCGCGGCGCGCATTCGGTCGCGAATCGGTTCCGGGGAGTAAACGCAACGGACGTCGTCGGTGTTTATGTCGAAGCGGCGCAGGCGTTTGCGAACTTGCGCCGAAAGCGGGCAATGCGAAACGTCCGTCAAACGACCGACGCGAACGAGCGAGGGATCGAAGCGGAGCGCGGCGCCCATGCTCGAAATCGACGGCAACCCGCGACGCGTAACTTCCGCAATGAGCGCGACTTTCGGGCCGAGCGAGTCGATCGCGTCGACGACGAAATCGGGAGGCGACGCCCAGTCGTCGGCGAAAAGTGACGGAAGCGTTTTGTCGTTGATAAGCGTCGAACGCGTCTCGACTTGCGCCGCCGGATTGATCGCCGCGATTCGTTCTTGCGCGACGTCGGTTTTTAGCCGCCCGACCGTTTCCCAAGTCGCGAAAAGTTGGCGATTTATGTTGCTCGGCTGAACGTCGTCGAAATCGACGAGACGGAAACGCCCGACGCCGGAACGCGCCAACGCTTCGACCGCGTAACTGCCGACCGCGCCGAGACCGGCGACGAGAACGCAAGAGCGGCGCAAACGTTCCAAGGCGTCGCGACCGATCATAAGTTCAGTTCGCGCAAACTGTTCGGAAGAACGCGGCGGAACGTCGTTTTCTTGGTCGGAAACGGAAAACGAGGCGGACATTAACGGACTCCTTGCGGCAAAATAAAAACGGACGTTGCGTAAAGCGTTTAAGTAATTGGGTTAGTTGTTTTGCGAAAGAGCGCGACCGCGTTCGAAGGCTCGGCGCGCGGCGTCGGCGACCCGTTTGGCGATAAGACCGGCGACGTAACCGCCTTTGAAACCGGCGTCGATGTTAACAACGGTAACGTTGGATGCGCAACTGTTGAGCATTCCGAGAGTTGCGGCGACTCCGCCGAACGCGGCGCCGTATCCGACGCTCGTCGGAACCGCGACGATCGGCGCCGAAACGTAACCGCCGACGACGCTCGGAAGCGCGCCTTCCATTCCGGCGCAAACGACGATAGCGTCGGCGTCGACGAACAACGGAAGTTTTGCGATTAAACGTTTTGGCCCCGCGACGCCGACGTCTTGAACGAGAACGACGTCCGCGCCCGTCCAAAGAGCCGTTTCGCGCGCTTCCTCGGCGACCGGGAGATCGCTCGTTCCGGCGGTCAAAATCGCGACTTTACCGCGAAAACGCGGGGACGCGTCGCAATTGTTTGACGAAGCGACGTCGCGTTGTTGCAAGTCTTTGATTCCGTTAGCGTTGGGAACGCGAAAAGTTCGCGCGGTTTCGTTGTAATAGGCGGTCGGACAAAGGGCTTGAAATTCGGGAAGAAGCGCGGCGGCTTTCTCCGGAGAAACGCGAGTCGCGAAAACGTCGATTCCGCGTTCGAGTTGCGCGAGCGCGATTCGGCGAATCGCTTCGACCGTTTTTCCTTCTCCGTAAACGACTTCGGAGAAGCCGCAACGGCGTTCGCGATCAAGGTCGACGAGCGCGTCGTCGAGGTCGATAAAATCGGGCGAGTCGGTCATCGGTTGTCCTATATAACTTTTGAAAATGAATGAATTGCGAATACGGACGAGCGCGTCGCGTCGATTGGGAAATAAACGCGACGCCTAACGGCGAAATAAAATTTTTGTCGGTTTAGACGTTAACTTCATTGTCGACAACGTTTATTCGTCGATTTCGGGCGAATCGACGTTCAATCGATTCGCGAGAGCGAGGGCGATTTTAACAAGCGTAAAGACCGCTTCGTCCGGCGACGCGTCGTCGAATTTTTTGAGGGACGCAACCGCCGCGTCGATAAGAGTTGCGACCGACGAAGCGACGCTTGCGCCGTCGAGTTTATCGGGCGCGTCGGCTTGCGAAAAAAGGCGGGCGAGTTCGGCGCGCGTTTCGCAGTCGAGCCGAACGAGCGGCGCGGTGATCGAGTTAAGGAAATCCGAAATTCTTTCTTTGTCGAGCTTTACGGCTTGCGCGTACAAATCGAACGCGTCGCCGAGCGCCGCGTCGCGAAAATCTTCCGGTTCGATCGCGTCGATTTCCGCTTTCCAAAGAGCCGCTAACTTTTGCGCCGTCTTGGGATAGGACGCGGTTAGGTGAGTCTCGACAAGACGTCGATAGATATGCGCTCGTTCAAACGGCGATTCGAGACGCGGGAGCAGGTTCAGCAATCGGCGAACGACGTTTTTTCCGGCGGTTTTGTCGCCAAATTGAAACTCAATTTCCGCGTAAGTCGTTAATCGGTCGACTTTAACGGTTAGGTCGCCTTCGAGCGACGCGACGCGGCGAGCCGATTCGAGCCAACGCGCTTTTTCGGCGGCCAACGTTTCGGCGTCGAATCGATAAAACGAACGAAGGT
Source organism: Thermoguttaceae bacterium (assembly GCA_045545275.1). Taxonomy (GTDB): domain Bacteria; phylum Planctomycetota; class Planctomycetia; order Pirellulales; family Thermoguttaceae; genus RUG369. The sequence continues at coordinate 2,649 of JAZQAP010000379.1, forward strand.
AAGCGTTTGCGGCGTCGGACGCGCCGGCGACGCTTTTTTCCGCTTCGTCGAGACGTTGAAAGACGGGGAAAAATGCGTCGAGATTGCGGGAGCGTTCCAAAAACGCGCGGAAAAATTCCCCGTTTTCAAGCGCGAACGGCGACGCGACAACCGCTTCGTCGACAACGCTTTGCAACTCGTCGCGCTCGTCTTCGTCCAACGGAGAGTCGTCTCCGTCGCCGTCGAGCGCGTTTAAAATCGACGTTAAACGGCGTCGCGTTTCGGCGTTAAACGCTTGGCGTAACGCGATTTCTTGCGCCGTCGCCGGCGACGAAGCGAAACGAGCGGCGGAAGAGACGAACGCGTCGGCCGCGGCCCGTTCGCAAAGTTCGAGAAAACCGCTTTCGGATTCGAATTGTTCCCAAGCGTTCGCAACGTCGTCGCCAAACGGCGTTAAATCGAGAGTTGCGTCGAGAGCGTCGGCGATCGACGGCGCGTCGTCGCGTCGCGCCGCGTCGAATAAAACGGCGGCGACGACGGTCGCGGCGGCTTCTTCAAAAACGCGTAAATCCTCGGTTTCTTCGACTTGCGCCAAGGCTTTCTCGCGTTCGGACGAGTCGCTTAAACCGAAACGCTCGATCCGAGCGGCAAGGCGTCGCGAATAGTCGACGAGCGCGTTTTGCCGTTCTTCCGCGTTGTCGATTTCGGCGAGAAGGGCGTCCGCCGTTTGTTCGACGAAAAACGTTCGATCGCTAGCGTTTAAGAGAAGCGCGGCGTCGAGCGCAAGACGACGCAGATAGGCGCGTTCCGTTCGAGATTCGACCGTCGCGATCGCTTGGCGAGCCGTTTCGATCGCGTTCTCGGCCCGCCGTCGCCAATCGGCGAGAAGAGCGTCGGCGAGTTCGGGAGACGTCGGGTAAAGAAGACTTTCTAAGTGGATAAATTTTAACGCTTTAATAACGGCGTTGGCTCGTTCGTTCGCGTTAGGCGCTTGCGAAACGATTTCGTTCGCTTGCTCAAAAAAACGTTGAAAGACGGGACGAAACGGCGCGAGGGAATCGTCGGGGAGTCGGACGTTGGAACTAGTCATCGGATTACCGGGGAGGGGGGCGAAGGGAAAACGAACGGGGAAAGCGGACGTTAATTATTGTCGTCGCGTCGGTTGGCGGGACGCGACACCAGCAGGAGCGTCGGCGCGAGCGCCAATAACGCGGCGCCGACGAGGAAAACGCGGCGGCAGTAAAGGAGTTCAAGGTTGGGATCGCCGATTTTGGTCGCGGCGGCTCGAACGTAATCGAAAATCCAACCGCCCAACATCGACGCGAGAGCGAACGCAAGCGCCGTCGCGGCGAAGTAAAACGAGACGAACGCCGAGCGTTCGCTCGGTTCGGAACGCTTGGTTATTTCGTTGTTTAACGCGATGTTAACGACAACCCAAGCGATCCAAAAAAGAGCCGCGATAAAAACGACGCTCCAAGCGTTCGCCGGCGCCGACGCGTATAAGAGGAAACCGAACGCGACGCCGCTAAGCGCCGCGAAGCATGCGGTCGGGGCGCTCCAACGCGCGACGAATCGAGCGGCGCGGTCGGCGTTCCGCCATTGGCCGACGTTAATAAGCGCCGACGACGCAAGCGAAGCGAATAACGAAAGTTGCAAAACGGACGTGCGAAAATAATATTGCGGCGACTGCGTGAAGCCTAAAACTGCTTGAATCGCGGCGCCAAAGAGAACGAGCGAAAAAAAGGACGGCGAACGCAACGGAGCGCAAAGACTTTGCAACGTTTGGAAAACGCTCGACTTATCGCTTTTTTCAACGCAAATTTCCGGCGCGCGGAAAAGCGGAAAGGCGGAAACGGTTAAAAAAATGACGCCAAGTAACGGAAGCGCGATTTTCCAAGCGTCCGCCGCGAAAAAATCGGGCGGAAGCAACGACGACCGTTGAAGATAAGTAAACGCTCCGACGCCCGCCAAACCGACGAGTTTGCCGAGAAGGAGACGACGTTCGCGGCGCGCGAAAAAACGCAGGCGGGACGCCGGGGTAAGGACGTCGCCCATCCAACTCCAAAGCGCCGTCGTCGCGACGTATTCGACTAAGTGGTGAAGCGCCCAAAGAGCGCCGATTAACAGGAACGCGAGATTAAGGCCGTTTCCGGACGTCGCCAACGACTCGAAGAACGGCGAACCGAGCGGTAAAGCTAATAAAATCAACGGCGCGAGGAAAGCGCAACCGACGCAAAGACGCTTGCGACCGCCGACCCAACCGATCGCGGCGGGCGTTAGAAGACGCAAGAGACCGATCAGGCGCGGCGCGGCGACCGTCCAAGCGATCGCCGTTCCTAAAGCCGCCGACGCGCTTGCGTTAGGAACCAACGCTTTTAAGAAGTAAATCACAAACGTCGAATTGACAAAGCTGTTGCCGACGCCCCAAAGGAACGCGTTGCGGCAAAACGCGTCTCGAGCGGCGCGACGAAGGAAAATCGGCGCGTCGGCGAAAGTCGAGCGGGGAACGGAACGGAGAGCGCGCATCGGCGTTGGGAAAAGGCGGAGTTAAAGGAAAAAGGAGCGAAAACCGCAATCCTTTTGAATAAAAGGGTTAAGGAAGTTGCGATAACGGAACGAACGAACGCTCGAGCGCGTCGGCTAACGTTCGAACGTTGACGAAATAATCCCTTTCTAAGGGCGAGTGAACGATGAGTTTCGCGCCGATTTCGTTCGCGACGACTTGCGCGGCGGCTCGGTCGAATTCCGGCTGGACGACGATCGCTTGAACGTCGGCGGCGCGCGCCGTTTCGATCAATTCCGCCAATTCGCGAGGACGCGGGGCCTTGCCTTGCGATTCGACGGCGCGTTGCGTTAAATGAAATTCGTTGGCGAAATATCCGTAAGCGGGATGAAAAACGACGAACGTTCGACCTTTGAACGGCGCGAGTCGAGCCGAGAGTTCGGATTGCAAGGCGGCGAGTTCCGCGTCGAGCGTCGCGGCGTTCGCTTGGAAGAAGTCGGCGTTTTCCGGAGACGCTTCGCAGAGCGCGGCGGTCGCTTTTTCGACAAGACGTCGCGCGACGGCGGGGCTCGTCCAAACGTGCGGATCGAGTTCCGAACTCGAGCAGGAATGAGAATGGGGGTGGGAATGCGACGAATGATCGCCGTCGGTTTCGGAATGCGAATGCGAATGACCGCAAGGGTTCGGAAGGAGTTCGACGTTTTCGCAAAGGTTGACGGAGCGCGACTTAGGCGCGATCGACGCGACGTTTTTCGCGAAACGTTCCTCGACGGCGAGACCGACGCGGAAAAAAAGACGCGTCGACGCGAGCGCGGCTAAGTCGGCGGGAGTCGGCGAAAACGATTCCGGGTCTTTGCCGGTCGGGGTTAACGTCGAAACGACGACGCGGTCGCCCCCGACGCGTTCGACGAGGTAAGCGAGCGGGTCGACGGCGACTAGAACGCCGATTTTCGAACCGTCGGTTTGAGCTTGACGGCGCGCCGCGCCCAAACGGGTCAACGCGAAAATTCCTAGAACGATAATCAACGCGCCGAGCATTAAACCGACGCCGAATGTTAAATAAACGCGAGAACGGCGATTTTGAGGCATTGGAGTTGGAGATAGGAAGAATAGGGGGATTGGAAAAAGGAGGCTTAAGGCGAAAACGCCCGTCGCGTTAAACGACGAGCGTTCGCAAAAGCGGAAGTCGTTGATAAAATCAACGGCGCGACGTTCAACAATTAATGAGGTCCGCTCGAGTAACCGGACGCGTAGGGATCCGTCGGCGCCGGGGCGGTCGGTTTGAAATCGCGACCGGTCGGGAAAAGATCGAAGTCGTTGTTTTTATCGAGTTCGACCTTGCCGCCAAAGGGATTGGCCGGTTTTTCGTCGCCTTTAAAGATTTTGGCGGTGTCGTCCGATTTGCTCGGTTCGACGGCTTTCGGAGCCGCGTCGGAAGAACCGGGGCCGCCCGGGTAGCCGGACGAGGAAGCGGACGGGTCGTAAGACGAGGAACCGTAAGGCGAAGAGCCGTAACCGGAGCCGTAACCGTTCGCGGCGTCGGTTACGTTGAATTTCGCGAGCGCGGCGACGGCGAGGCGGCAACCGACGGCCATCGCGTTTAACGCGTTCTTTTCGTCGGCTTCGTAAAGCGCGTCCGGGTCGTCCGCGGAAGCGTAAGGCGCGTCTTCGACGAAAACTTCGCTCGGGTCGTAGATGTTGACGAACGGAGAACCGTCGGCCGCCGGACGATCCATAGGGTCTTCGTAAACGTCGCGTTCGGCGAGGTCTTGGAGACGTTTAATTTCGCGCGTCGAAAGGCTCGTTTTACCGAGGTCTTCGCGGAAATAGTTGAACTCGTCCGAATTCGGATCGTAGGGGTCGGGGGCTTGGTGCGCCGGAATTTCGCCGCGGAAGAACGGGCGAATCGACGGGAAAGCGAGCGCTTCGGCGGCGGCGGGGGTTGGCGCGGCGGTCGTTTTCGGCGGCGTCGCGAGACGGGCGCGCTGACGGTTCAGCGATTCGCCGTACAGGGCGTTTTGGCGGTCGGCTTCTTTCGCTTTCCAGTCGGCGCGAGCTTTCGCGCGAGCGGCTTCGATCGGAGCGCGTTCGGCGCCCTGAATCGTTTTCAGCGCGGCGTCGACGGCGACGAGACGACCTTGAGGCGTTTCGATTTCCAAACGCGCGCCGGTCGCGTAAAATTCGGCGGCGGTCGCGAGATCGTTTTGGCGAGCGGCGCAAAGTCCGCGGAAGTAATAGACGCGAGGGTCTCCGCTGCGCGCGGCGATCGCCGCGTCAAAATCGGCGGTCGCTTGCGCGAAATCGCCGGCGGCGAAACGGCTAGCGCCGCGAACGTAACTGGAAGCGTTCGGTTCTTGCGCGAACGCCAACGAGGCGGCGCCCAACGCCGCGCTCAACGCCAATCCGAGCGACGCTCGGGAAAGTTTTCGATTGAACATGTTCCGACTCCTAAAACGCTCGGTTGCGCGTCGACGACCCGTCGGAGGACGATAAAACGTCGACGGAGGAAAATTTCGCCGCTTGCGAAAAAACTTCCTCCGTTTATGATAATCGGTTTGTCGCCAAATTTCAAGACGCGCTTCTTCATATTTTTCGAACTTTTTTTTTCGTCGCGCTCGATTGTTCCGGTTTTTTTGGATAAAGAAACTTTGACGGCGTCGGCGTTCGGGCGAGGGAGGCGCGGGGGAGGCGAGCGAGCGAAATTTTCCGTTTGGCGGAGCGGACGGCGCGGCGTCGTATAATCGCGGCGACGGTTCGACGTTAATCAATAAACGTCGAGCGTAATAATTAATAAAATAGGGAAGCGCGTCGGCGCGTCTTGTCAAGCGGAAGGAGAATCGGGATGACGAAGAGGGAACGCGTCGCGTTCGCGGGGTTTTTGTTGTTAGCGTTCGGGGTGGAAATGGTCGTCGTTCAGCAGGCGGTGTTGCGCGACCGAGTCGCCGCGCTCGTCGTCAAACGTTGGGGGGACGAAGGCGTCGCGGCGGCGTTGGCGGGAGCGAACGGACGGCGGATCGCGCTGCCGGTGCCGGACGCGATCGGGCATTGCGTCGCGACGAGCGGTTTTGTGTTGATTTTATGCTGCTATATTTTGTTAAAACCGGACGAATAGACGCGACGCGGCGCTTTGCGCGAGATAGCGAAATAACGTCGAATGAGGAAGAAGGTTTAGCGAGATTTGCGCAAACGAGGCAGAAGAAATAGGGACGATAAAACGACGAAGCGAAAAAGGCGCGACGTTGCGGAAAACTGGGTAAACTGCGGAAAATGGAAGGAGAACGCGAAAGAAACTTGACGGCCAAATATTCCGTGTAAATTGTAAAAAAGGAATAAAAGGCTTAAGTCGTCCGCCGCGGTCGACCGATGAACGGAGTATCCGAATCGAATCGACCGGAGCGTTTCCGAGGCGACCGAGTCGGGAAAGACTTGAACAAAAAATCCGGAAAAAAGCGGTTTTCTCGCGTTTTGCGTCGGGGGAGCGGCTGTCGAAAAAATTTGGCGTTTTCGGTAAAATTTCCGTTTTCGTTAAAGTTTGACGCGAAGCGTTCGGCGCTTTGAGCGTCGAACTCGCATTTGGTTGGACGATTTTCTATGAAAAAACGGTTGGTTGGGAACTGGAACGGCGGGCGTCTTCGATGGACGACGTTTTTCTGCGCCTTGACGGCGGCCGCGGCGGCGACGACGGCGACTTGGGCCGACGACGCCGGCGGGCGTTGGTCGCGAACGCCGAAATCTCCCTTTGTGAAGATCGTTAAGGAAACGCGCGAATCGGTCGTCAGTATTCAAGGCGAAAAACAGTGCGAAGTCGGGAAGCGCGCCAACGCTCAGTACGACGTGTACAACGGCATGGGCACCGGCGTCGTCGTCGACGAACGCGGTTACATTCTGACGAACTATCACGTCGTCAAAGGCCTGCTGAAATTGGAAGTCGTCGCGGCCGACGGCGAACGTTACCGCGACGTCGAGCTGATTCGCAACGACGTCGCGACCGACTTGGCGATTCTAAAAATTAAGCCGAAAACTCCGATGAAAAAAATTCGGATGGGGCGTTCGGAACGCGTCGAGTTGGCCGAGGAAGTTTGGGCGATCGGAAATCCTTACGGTTACGGCGGTTCGATTACTCGCGGCGTCGTTAGCGCGCTTGGGCGTCCGTTGGAAGTCAGCGACACGTTGGCTTACGACGACGTGATCCAAACCGACGCGGCGATCAATCCCGGCAACTCCGGAGGCCCGCTTATTAATGTCGACGGCGAAATGATCGGACTTAACGCCGCCGTGCGCGAAGAGGCGGAAAATATTGCGTTTGCGATCCCGATCGACGTTGTTTCCGAAGTCGCGGAACGAATGATTCGACAATCCGTCGCGAAAATGACTCATCACGGGCTGAAGTTCCGCGTCGTCGACGCCGAATCGCCGGAATATCCGACCGACGGCAACGGAGAAGACTGTTTGGTCGTCGAATCGGTCGAGGCCAAGAGTCCGGCCGCGCAAGCCGGGATCGAACCGGGCGACGTGCTTCTTTCTTCGAACGGTTTCGAAGTGCGTTCCTCGCTTGATTTTACGTGTTCGCTGATTGGGATGGATTTGACCGACGTCGCGGAATTGCGTTTCCAACGCGACGGCGAGGCGAAAGAAGCGACGGTCGCGTTTAGCGATTTGGCGATCGAACGCGGCGAAACGTTCGTCGCTCGTAAACCGTCGCGTTCCCGAGCTTTAACCTCTTCTTCTGGCGCCGTTGTCGCGACGGACGACGAATACGTCGATGCCGCGGTCGCGCCCGCCGTCGCCGCTTCCGTGAACTTTGCCGACTCCGAAGGCGAGGGAACGTCGACGTCCTTAGGGGGCTCGAAACGGGCGGCGCAAGTTTGGCGCGTCTTGGGCATCGAAGTCGACGCGGTTTCGTCCGCCGAGTACCGCGAACGTTATCCGAAGTTGCAAGCCGTTTCTATCGGCGACTTTAACTTTGCTCCGAACGGCGGCGTTAAGGTAACGCGAGCGATGAAAAGCGGAATTTTGACCGGCGGCGACGCCCGCGTGCAAGAGGGCGACCTGATTTTTGGGTTCGGCGTCGGCGACGCGAAAGAAGGGCAGTTGAGCGTCGCGTCGCTTGACAACCTGTACTACATCGCGCAGAAAAAGGGCGAATTTGCGCAAATCGACGGCGGCAAAGCGCGCGTTTACTTGATTCGCGGCGACCGCGCCTATTTTCTCGAAATCGATTTAAATCGTTAACGTCGAAACTTTATAAGCTCCGAATCGGCGCGGTTGGGAGCGTTGGCGCGAAGCGTTCGACTCGACCGACGGGAAGAGGCGGCGAAAAAAGGAAAAAACGTCGAAACTTTTGCGTTCGACAAAACGTCTTAACGACGCGGGCCGCGCCAAGCGTGGTTCGCGTCGTTTTTTTATTGGAATTTAACCGCGACGAGAGCGGCGGCGACGACTTAAACGGCGAACGGCGCGACGCTCGAAAAAGCGTTGTTTAGAAAAGGAATACGTTTAACGATGAAATTTGCGGAGTCGACGAGAACGGGGATTAGCGACGTTCATGCGCACTTGCAAGACGGGCGTTTCGGCGACGATTTGACGGTTTATTTCGACCGAGCGAGAGCGCGAGGCGTTCGGCGGTTCGTTTGTTGCGGAACGTCGCCGGCCGACTGGAAAAAGACGGCGGAAATCGCGAAAAAATATCCGGACGTTTTTCCGACGTTCGGCGTTCATCCTTGGAACGTCGGACGAATCGAGGGAGATTGGGCGACCGCGTTGAAAATTATGTTGGACGCAACCCTAAGCGCGGACGGCGTTTCCGGCGCGGCGTTGGGCGAGGTCGGGCTCGACTTCGCGGTTCGGAATCTTGACGCGGCGTCGCAAGAGACGGCGCTTCGAACGCAGTTGGAAATCGCGAACGAGCGGCGACTTCCTGTCGTTCTTCATTCGGTTCGCGCTAACGGCTTGACGTTGAACGCTTTGCGGGATTATCCGAAGGTTCCGGTTTGGCTTCTGCATTCTTGGACGGCGACCGAAGCGGAGATCGAGCGGGCGCTTGCGTCGAACGTTTTCTTTTCGTTTTCGCCGCGTTGCGTCGCACCGAACGCGGTTCGGGCTCGCGAGACGGTCGCTAAAGTCCCTCGCGACCGTATTTTAGTTGAGAGCGACGCGCCGACGCCGCTTCCGCCGAACGGATACGGGAAGCCGGCGAGCCAAATCGCGTCGTTCGCCGTCGAAGCGCGGGACGCGGACGGCGCTTTGCTGAGCGCGCCTGCGTCGGTCGTCGAGGTCGCGGAGGAGATCGCGGCGATTCGTAAAACGCCGTTCGACGAGCTTTACCGTCAAATCGCGTTGAACGAAAAACGCTTCTTCCAATGCTGGCCGACGCGTTGAAAAGCGGAGTTTTTAACGTTGGCGTCGCGTCGTAAAAAGAAAAAACGCTTCCTTTTACTGCGCGTAACGTCGCGCAAGTTAAGAAAGGACGGCGGTAAGATGAACGGCGACGTTCGGTTTTATCTTGGAATCGCTTGCGTTTTGTTTTTGGCGGGCGCGGCGATTTTTCTTTGGGACGCGTTTGGGCGAGCGCGAACGCGGCGTTTGATCGCGTTTTTGCCGACGTCGAAAGCGAAGGGCGTTTTTGTCGGTTTGGTCGAGTTGAGCGGAACGGCGGAGAGCGAACGCGGCGAGGGAATCGTCGCTCCTATCTCAGGTCGTCCTTGTGTTTACGTTAAGACGAAAGTCGAGGAGCGACGGATTGAAACGCGGACGAAGAAGAATTCCGACGGCGAAAGCGTAACGAAAACGGAAACCGTTTGGAAGACGCTGTTCGAGGAGGAGCGTCGAGCGGCCTTTTATTTGCGCGACGAAACCGGCGTCGTGCGCGTCGACCCCAAGGGCGCCGAAATTGTCGCCGTGAAGTTCGTCGAAGAGACGCTCGACCGTTCGGCGCCGGAGTATTTCAACTGGGCGTCCGGGCGTTCCGAACTTCCGAATTCTTGCGGGATACGTCGCTTTACCGAAATCGGCGTCCCGTTGAGTTCCGCCGTTTACGTCTTGGGAAAATCGCGGGTTCGCAAGGACGTCGTCGCCGTTGAAATTGCGAAAGACGAAACGGAGCCGACCTTTTTGATCGTTTGCGGCGACGAGGAAAAGGCGCGGAGGGACGCTAATTTTAGCGAGAAATTGGCGTTGACGGCGGCGTTCCTTTGCGCCGTTGGGTTGGGCGCTTGCGTTCCGGGGCTTTGGAATGCGGAGCGAACCGCGATCGGTTTCGGCGCGCTTTGGGGGGGCGGCGTTTGCGTCGCGCTTTGGATTCTGCGCGCCGGGCTTGATTACGTCAATTCGTTCGTCGAGTTTAAACGCCGCGTCGACCAAGCTAAGTCGAATATCGACGTGGAGTTAAAGCGGCGGGCCGACTTGATTCCGGCGTTGGCGGACGCGGTAAAATTAACGGCGCGACACGAACGAGACGTTCAAGAAACGTTGGCGGCGTTGCGTAGTCAAGAGGCGATTTTGCGGGTCGACGCGGCGTCGCAAAACGAGGCGTCGGGCGGCGCGACCGCGCTCGCGCCGCGTTTGCTTGCGCTCGACAAGAAATATCCGCAACTTACGGCGGAAGCGACGTTTGCGAAGTTGCGTCAAAATGTCGTCGACGCGGAGGATCGAATCGCGTTGGCGCGCGAGTATTACAACAATATCGCGGAAAATTACGAGTCGCGGCGCCAAACGTTCCCTCATTCGCTTGTCGCGGCGCTTTGGCGTTTGCCGAAAGCGCGATTCTTTGAAGCGGAGGGCTTCGAAGCGAAAACGGTCGACGTCGATTTGGAGACGTAAACGACGCGACGGCAAGGAATAAAGCGCGCTTGAAACGACGGCGAACGACGCGACGTCAATTTTGTTCGCGGATTCCCGACAACACGTCGCCGCGCCGCGACGTCAAACGAACGTTAAGAACGTCGCCGAGCGAAACGCCGCCGACCGATTCGAGCGATTCCGAACGCGGGGAAGCGGCGGCGAGGGGAAGCGGCGCGTTTTGTTGGACGGCTGCGTTAGAAACGTCGGCGCTTAACGGGTTAAGACCGACGGTTGACGCGGCGTCGTTAAGCGGGATTTCGACGTTGAAATAGCGGTCGGTCGTTCCGGTCGCGACGATTCGACCGTCGGGGCGGCGTTCGATTTCCTCGACGAGAACTCGGGCCGTTTTCCCGACGAAACGCTCCGCAAACCGTTCGCGCAGGTCGTTTGCGATTTGTTGCAAGCGGGCGGCGCGTTCTTTTTTGACTTCCGGCGCGATTTGATTCGGGAGACCCGCCGCGATCGTTCCGGCGCGCGGACTGAAACGGAAGACGTGAACGCGCGAAAATTCGAGTTCGCGGACGACGTCGCAAGTCCTTTCAAATTGAGCGTTAGTTTCGCCGGGAAAGCCGACGATAACGTCGGTCGTCAGCGCGGCGTCGGGGATTCGGCGGCAAATTTCGCGGCATTTTTCGACGAACGGCGCGCTCGACCAACGACGGCGCATCGCGGCCAAAACGGCGTCGTCGCCGCTTTGCATCGAGAGGTGAAATTGCGGGCAAAGGACGTCCGGTCGCTCTTCAAAAACGCGCAACGTCTTGTCGCAAACTTCGACCGCTTCGAGGCTTCCGAGTCGCCAACGAACGGGAAGCTCCGCGTCGACAAGGGTTCGCAAGAGCGCGCCGAGGTCGGTTCGCTCCTCGACCGGAACGCGATTGGAGCGTTCGAGGTAAGCGTCGAGCGGCGCGTCGTCGGGAATCGGCAGCAAAGATTCCGGCGTCGCGCGGTAAAAGTCGACGCCGTAATGTCCGAGATGAATACCGGTTAGGAGGATTTCGCGATAACCGGCGGCGACAAGCGTTCGCGCTTCGGCGAGAATATCGTCGGGGCGGCGGCTCCGCAGGTAAGGACGCGTCGACGGGATAATGCAATAGGCGCACCCGACGCGGCAACCGTCTTGAATTTTGACGTAAGCGCGACGTCGTTCCGCAAAACCGTCGACGCCGGTCGGAATCGTCTCCAAACCGCGCCGACGCAGAAAGTCGACGAGAAGTCGTTTGTCCGGAACGACTTCCGAAACGTTCGGAAGAGACGCGGCGACGGTTGAATTGGACGCCGCAAAGCACCCTAAAACAACGATTTCCGCGTTCGGGTAAAGTTTGGCGAAATGCGAAACCGTTTTCCGGCTTTTCGCGTCGCTCTCCGCCGTTACCGAACAAGTGTTGACGAGAATAAGGTCGACGGCGTTAGGCGACGCGACGTCGTCGACCGCTTCCCAACCGTTTGCGAAGAACGCCGTTCGCAAAAACTGCGTTTCGTATTGATTGACTTTGCACCCGAGCGTCGCCGTTTTGAATCGCATTTGAAAGGTATTCCGAGAGTTAAAAAGTCGTTGGAAAACAACGGGTTGCGCGTCGGTTTATTTCGCGAAGGCCTCGCCGCTTTCCGCGAGAACGGCTTCGCGTTCCAGTTCGTCGAGGAAACCGAGAAGACGGCGCGAACGGCCGGGCGTTTGCAGTTTTTTGACCGCTTTCGCTTCGATTTGTCGCACTCGTTCGCGGGTAACTTCGAAGATGCGTCCGACCTCCTCGAGCGTGTACATATAGCCGTTTTTGAAACCGTATCGCAACTTGATGATTTCTCGTTCGCGGGGAGTGAGCGTCTTCAAGAGTTTGTCTAACTCCTTGCGCAGCATCTGGTTGCCGGCGCTCTTTTCCGGGCGTTCGTAAGACGAGTCGGCGACGAAATCGCCGAAATTCGCGTCGTCGTAATCGCCGATGGGGCGTTCGAGGCTGATCGGCGAAGCGCCGGTTTGGAAG
>JAZQAP010000380.1:0-3507 GCA_045545275.1 Thermoguttaceae bacterium
GTCGTCGCGCCGACCAAATCGATTTGCGACAGATCGACTCCGTGCTCCGCTCCGTCGAAGGAACGGTAAACCAACTCGTCGTCGGCGCTCGCTTCGAGCGTCGCGGAAACGGGGCCTTCGCCGGTCGGAATCAACGGCAGCGAGGCGAGCAAGGTCGCGTCGAGCTTCACGCCGTGCGCTTTTTCTAGGAAGTTGTAACCGATCGAAATCCAGTAGCCGTTGTCGCCCAATCCTTCGTAGCCGGGGTCGTCGGAAGTCAAAATCTTGCCGAGCATCGCGTCGAAGTAGTCGCAATAGAACCCGTCGTCGCCGTAGATTTCCTCTTGGTCGAGAACCGCGTTTTCAAGTTTCAAAATAAAGGTAAACCCGACGTCGCTTTCGAGCGTCAAACCGTGGAGGTCGGAAAAGTCTTCGGCCCAAATTTGCAGGCTGATCGGCTCGGTCGGCGTCGCCGGCGCGTCGGAGGCGGGCGTTTCGTCGGCGCCGTAATTCGCTCTTTTCCCGCTGCCTTGCGTGTAGGCGTCGTAAGCGTCGTCGGTGTTCATCGACGTCAAGACGGCGGTCAAGCGGGAGGAGTAACGGTCGGTCAGCCCGACTTTGAAGGCGTTCGAATCGGCGGAGGCGCTTCCGTCGGCGTTCGACGCGGCGACGACGAGTTCGACGTCGCTCAAATTAAGATCGAGCGCGTAATCGGCTTTGTCGAGGAATTGCAACGTCAGAATATCGCCGTCGACGGTCGGTTCGGCGGCCAGCGCGTCGGAGAGTTCGGACGGCAGTTTGACGGAGTACGTCCAATCGCCTTCGCTGAAGTAGTCGGAAAGAACGATTTCGACCGTTTCGCCGAACTCCGCGGAGACGTCGGCGATCGTTCCGGTCGCTTCCGGCGCGACGACTTCTTCCGTCGCGAACTCGAAATCGCCGCGATAGATCGCCGCGCCGTTTTCCGCCGCTTCGTTCCCGACGATTTGCGAGCTTTCGACCGAAATCCAGCCTTTGTCGGCGAGGGCGCCGCCGCTAACGGTCGCGACGTTGTTCGAAAGAACCGCGTCTTCGAGGTAAAGGTCGCCGGCGTTGGCGATCGCGCCGCCGAAGTCCGCCGAGCCGTTCGAAATTTCGATCGAGCCGAGCTTAACCGTCCCGCTCTTGATCGAGAACGCGCGGTCGACGCCCGCCGCGTCGATTTCGAACGTTCCGCCGTACCCGACGATCGTCAAGGCGCCTTGCGTCGCGTCGTCGAGTTCGATCGAGATCGCTTTGTCGCCCGGTTGGAAGGTCAGCGTTCCGCCGCCGACGATAAGGATCGCGTCGTCGCCCGGCGTCGAAGCGGCTTGCGCGATCGCGGCGTTGAGCGCGTCGAGCGTCAGATTATCGCCCGCGATTTCGATCGTCGAAACGGAGTCCGCCGAGTAATCGCCGAACGACTCGTACCCGTTGAGCGCGGTCAAAATCTCCGGCGAAACGGCCAAAAGTCGGCGATCTTCCAAAGTCTCCGTCGCGAGGCGTCGCGGTTTCATCGGAGCGCGTTCGCCGCGCTTTTGGGATTCGCTTTTAAAATTTCGAAAAATTCTCGACATCGTCGCTTTCTCCTTGCAAAATAATTCGCGGACGCCGTCGACGCGACGCTCGCCGTCGACGCTCCAATTGTCGCCGTCGACTCTTCCGCCGACGCGCTTCCGTCGCCCGCCGCCGTCCAACGACGACCGCGACGCCTCTTTTCTTTCGTTGAATCTTTTATTCTTTATTCGATACCCGGCGCGCTCGTTAAGTTTCGCAAAAACGCAAAAATTTCGCCGCCGCGTTCCCTTCGTCCCGTTTTTTCGTTCGAATCGTTCCAACCGTCGCGACCGCGACCGTCGGAACGCGCGCCCAACGGTTCGGGCGAAAAGACTCGTCGTCGTTATAATCTTTACGTTTCTCGTCGTAATTGTCAAGGGCGGGTTCGACGTTTTTAAGCGTTCTCGAAAGATTTTCGCCCAAAAAACACCGAACGCCGCGCCGACGGCGCGCGGTTATCGGTTTTGTCGACCGTCGCCGTCGCAAAAGTTGACGTTCGCCGCCCCGAAATTTTAGAACGCGTCGATTTTTCGGACAAACGTTTCGATTTTAACGAAGATAACGCGCCGCGCGGCGTCGACGGCGCCCGTTCCCGCTTTTCCCCTTGTTTATATTAATGACGCTTTTCTCGCGGCGCTTCTCGCAAACGTTCGTCGACGGCGGCAAACTTTGCCGATTTTTCCGGTCGCGGCGGCGGCGACGTAAAATCTAAAACCGAAAACTTTGCCGAACCGTTCGTTTTCCCGCTCAACAATCGAAAGGGCCGTCCGATGCGTCGCGTAAACCCCGCCGTCTCCGTCTTGTTTATTTTCGCCGTTTTCGCTATTTTTACCGAATTTAACGTTTTTCCGCGAAGTTTCGCGCAAGACGGAGCTGTTTCCCGAACGTTTTTCGCGCAAACGGAGCAAAACTTCCAAAACGTTCCGCGCGGTTCGTTCGCTCGACGAGCGTTCCCGTTCGTCAACGCTTCGAGCGAGTCGATTCGGCTTCTTGGCGCCCGGGCGAGCTGCGGCTGCGTTCGCGTTTTCGTTCCGAAACAAAAGACGTTCGAACCGGGCGACGGCGCGGCGGTCGTCGTCGAGTTGGACGCGGTTCGTTTCACCGGCGTTCGCGACGCGACCGTTTTCGTTTACTTCGCCGCCGCGAGTCGACCGGAGCGAATCGAAATCCCGCTCCGCGTTCGCGCTCTTATCGTCGACGACGTTCGGGTCGAGCCGCCGCGCTTGAACTTCCTCGTCGACGAACTCGCGACGCCGGAAAACGCCCCGAAACGCAGCCGCCGAGCGGTCGTTTTCGCGCCCCTCGACGAGCGAATCGTTCGGGCCGAATCGTCGACGCCGTTCGTTTCGGTTCGACTCGAAACGCCGCGCCGAGTCGGAGCGGAGCGAGCGACGCCCCTGCTCGTTTCGGTCGACGAAAGCGCGCCGGTCGGGCCGTTCGACGCGGTCGTTTCTCTTTGGTCGGACGGTTCGACGCGCCGGGCGCCGACGACGCTTTCGGTCGAAGGAACGGTTCGCCCGGGCCTTTCCGTTTCGCCGTCGACGCTGAATTTCTCGGCGTTCCGCTCCGGCGCGCCGGTCGTCAAGAACGTCGTCGTCGCGTCGAGCCGACCGTTCGCGCTCGCTCGGGTCGAGTCGCCGGACGCCGCGTTTTCGGCCCGAATCCCCGACGCGCCCGCGCCGAACCCGGCGGTCGATCCCGTCCCCGACGCCGACGCCGCCGCGCCGTTCGTTCTCGTCGTTCCGGTCGTTTTCGATCCGACGCGTCTTGCGCCGAACGCCGACTCGCTCCGAACGCGGTTCGTCGTCGAAACGACCGACGGTCGCTCGATCGGTTTTAGCGCGTTCGCCTTCCTCGACGAAACGCTCGACCCGTCCGAAACGCCGAAATAACGCCCAAACGCCGCCGCGCGCCCGACTTCGCCAAACGTCGCGTTTTTCCCCGCCCGCCCCA
>JAZQAP010000381.1:0-3429 GCA_045545275.1 Thermoguttaceae bacterium
GCTTTGCCGTTGCGGCGGGCGAAAACGCGCGCTTCGCCGTCCGCCGCTCCGCCGCTCGCCGAATCGCCGCCGTCGAACGAGCCGCGACGGTCTTGCGCGTCGACGAATTTGCGATCCGGACGACGGTTCCGATCGTCGCGACCGCCTTTGCCGCCTCGACCGCCGCCGAAACCGCGTCCGCCGCGCCCGCGACCGGAGCGGTCGTCGGAGAACTCGCGACGTTGTTTGTTGTCGACTTCGACCGGCTCGACTTCCGCCTCGATCGGCTTTCCTTCGGCCAACGCTTGCGCGCGCCGCTCCATTTCTTCGAAGCGGCTCTTGCGGCAGAACTGCAAAATAACGCTGTTGTGTTCGGCGCCGGGGTTCTCGTATTCGGCGATTTTGCGCAACGCGACGTTGTTCAAGAGGTTGTAGTGGCGCGCTTCGCCCCGTTCCGCCGGCCAGTTCGGGCCCTTGATCATCAAGATGCGGTCGAACGCGTGCCAAAGCGGAGCGAACGTCGGCAAAAGTTTAGCGATTTTGCCGACCGCGCGGATGGTAAGAGTGTGAAAGCGGTGAACTTTTAACAAATCTTCCGCCTTCGCGTACCAAACGTTCGTTTCGAGCCCGAGCGCGTCGACGATGGCGCCGAGCGCTTCCGCTTTCTTGCCGGTCGAGTCGCAAAGTTCGACGACGACGTCCGGACGCAAAATCGCGACGACGAGGCCCGGGACGCCGCCGCCGGAGCCGACGTCGAGGACGTGTTCGCCCTTTTGAAGGCAAGCGGCCAAGCGGATCGAGTCGACGAGGTCGCGGGAAACGAACTTGTCGTAATCGTCGTGCCGGGTGAGGTTGACGCGCTCGTTCCAAATCCAAAGGGTTTCGCAATATTCTTTGAGGAGTCTAACTTTTTTCGCCGGGAGTTCGATTCCGAACTTTTCGAGCGCTTCTTCGAGCGTCGCGGAGGGCGGGGCGACCGGCTCGGCGTTTTCGCCTTCGTCGGCGGACGTTTCGGCGTCCGCGTTTTCGGCGAGTCGAGCGTTTACGGCGTCGAGGTTGATTTCGACGCCGTCTTCTTGCGCGGCGTCGACGGACGAAGGAGCCGACTCGGCGGGTTCGGTTTTGACGGTTGCGTCGACTTGAACGGCGTCGACGGGCGTTTCCGCGACTTGCGTCGACTCGACGTCGGCGGTCGGAGCGGGCGTTTGAGCGGCGTTTTCGGCGGGCTGTTCGACGGGGGCGCGGTCGTTAGATTCCAACATTTCGATTCGTTTCTTCCTTGTTCGGGGGCGTCGACGCTTTTTTTTGTCGTTATTAATTAATATAAGGAGAAAACGACGGGAGCGTTTTCGACGTTTTTCGGTTGACGTCTTGCGCGTCTGCGCTTCGGACGGCGAATCGAGAGAGCGTTTCGACCGTCCGCGACGTTTTCTCCGTTATTATAACCCGATTTTGCCGTTTTGTCTTCCCCCCCTTAACGAACCGGCGCGATTTTTTTACGAGAGGCGCGCGAGGCGGAAAAAGTCGGCGTTTTCTCTCGCCGCCCGTCCTTGCGTTATTTCGCCGAAGAATTATAATAAAAACGGAAGCGTTCGAGTCGGCGCCTTAAACCGGCTCGGCGACGCGCTTTCCGACGACGGCGCGCCGCTAGCGTCGGCAAAACGGTTAAAATTGTCGAAAACGCTAAAATTACTGGAATCGGCGAAATCGCTAAAAACGGCGCGTTCCGCCGTCGATTCCTTCGTTCCCCCCGCGAAACCCCGTTTACGAGAGTCCTAAAAATGGAAAAAGCGACTTATAAAAGTTCCGGCGTCGACTTGGATATTTACGCCGAATCGATGTCCCGTTTGCCCAAATTGGTTGCGAAGACCTTTTCGCCGCGCGTGATGCGCCTCGACGGCGGGTTCGCCGGGCTTTTCCGCTTGAACGGCCTCCTCAAAGACGGCGGCCCCGAGCGCAAGTACGAAGACCCGGTTCTCGTCAGCTGCACCGACGGCGTCGGAACGAAAATCAAAATCGCCTGCCAAACGAACCGGCACTCGACCGTCGGGATCGACTTGGTCGCGATGAGCGTCAACGACGCGATCTGCTGCGGCGCCGAACCGCTCTTCTTCCTCGATTACGTCGCGACGCCGAAAGACGACCCCGACCAACTCGAAGAGCTGGTTTCCGGAATCGCTAAGGCTTGCGAAGAAGTCGGTTGCGCGCTGATCGGCGGCGAAACGGCGATCCTCTCCGGCATGTACAACCCCGGCGAATACGACTTGGCCGGCTTCTGCGTCGGCGTCGCGGAACGTTCGAAAATCATCGACGGCAAAGCGATTCAAGACGGCGACGTCCTGATCGGCGTCGCGTCGAGCGGTTGTCATTCGAACGGTTATTCGCTGATTCGCCGCGTCGTTTTCGATATCGCCGGGCTCCAACCGGACGAATTCGTTCCGGAATTGAACCAAACGGTCGCCGACGCGCTCCTGACGCCGACGCGCCTTTACGTCAAACCGGCGCTCGCGCTCTTTGAAAAGTTCGGCGCGAACGACGGAATCCGCGGCGTCGCGCATATTACCGGCGGCGGCTTGGTCGAAAACCTTTCCCGCGTCCTTCCGGAAGGCGTCGCGCCGGAAATTACCCCGAATTCTTGGGACGTTCCGCCGGTTTTCGGTTGGTTGCAAAAGCTCGGCTCGATCGACGACGCCGAAATGGAACGCGTCTTCAATATGGGGCTCGGCCTCGTCTTGGTCGTCAAGCCGGAAATCGCCGACGACGTGCAAGCGACGCTCGCCGAAATGAACCTGCAAAACTGGAAAGTCGGCAAAATCGTTAAAAAGTAACGCCGGTTTTTGCCTATTTTCGCCTTTCGCTCTTGTCGCGGCGCCGTTCTAACGTCGCGGAGGAGAGGGCGAAATCGGCGAAACGACGCCGAACGCCAACGCGCCGAGACCCGTTTTTCGACGCGTCGAGCGTTCGTTTGTCTTGGCGAGACCTCGAAACCGAGAAGGGGAGCGAAGACGATGAAAATCGAAACGCGGCGCGATTTTCGTTCGCGTCGGAGCGGTTGTTTTCGCTCGCTCGACCGTCGCGCAAGCGGCGCGGACGCGACTGGTTGGAAGCGCGCCTTGGACGGCGGTTGCAAACGCGGTCGGCTCGGCGGTTTTACGTTGGTCGAGCTTCTCGTCGTGATCGCGACGATCGGCGTTTTGCTCGGTTTGCTTTTACCGGCGGTTCAAGCGGCGCGCGAAACGGTTCGGCGGACGAGTTGCGTTTCGCATTTGCGTCAAATCGGCTTGGCGATTCATTCTTATTTGGACGTCAACGGCGTTTTCCCGCCGACGAAGACGACGTATGTCGCGCCGAACGGTCAACGTCGCGACCGGCATAACGTTTTGACGATTTTGCTCCCGTTCGTCGAGGAAAGCGCGGCGTATTCGGCGGTCGACTGGACGGCGGCTTGGT
>JAZQAP010000382.1:0-1572 GCA_045545275.1 Thermoguttaceae bacterium
GCCGTCGAGAAGCGCTTTTCGCCGAGGTTTGCCGCGTCGACTCGGAAGACGTTTTCGCGGCGCAAGGCGGTTATCGCGATTGGACGGAGCGCGGTTCGTTGCGTTCGCAAGTCGTCGAAAACGCGATTTTCAGCGAAGATTTACCGGTCGCGACGCTTAGTCGAATTTTAGAAGACGAGAACAGTTTAACGATTGTGCGGATTATCGAACGTACTCCGGAACGAATCAAGAGTTTCCCGGAAGTCCAAGAGGAAGTGCGCGAAAAGCTGATCGCCGACCGCCGCGAAGCGATGCGCAAGACCTACGAAGAACGATTAAGCAAACGTTTTTCTATCGAAATTTACGCCATTACGCAAGAGGAACGCGAAAAATGGTTCCGCTCCGCCGAGCGCGAAACGGAATCGGCGACCGGTCGCGAAATCCGCTAAGCGTCGCAATCCCCCCAAAGCGCCGTTTTTAACGCGATTCGATCGTCGCCGAGCGTCGAACCGTCGCCGTCTTCGCTCGCGTCCGATTTCCTAAACCGCTTTAACCTCCTATTTTTCCCGTTCCGTGTTTTTCCCGCGCTTTGCCTCGACGCCGCGACCGTTTGAAACGGCGCTCCTTGCCGCCTTTCCGCTCGACGCTTGGCGCTCTCGCCGCGTTTGCGTCGCGGTTTCGGGAGGCGCCGACAGCGTCGCGCTCCTTCGCGGTCTCGTTCGGCTTCCGGAAATAACGAATAATCCGGATTTACGGCGCAATTTCTTCGTCGCGACGGTCGATCATCGCTCTCGCGGCGCGGAGTCGGACGGCGACGTCGCGTTTGTCGAGGCGTTGGCGGCGGAACTCGGCGTCGATTGTTTCCGCCGAACGCTCGATCCCGCCGAGTTGGAGGCGGAGGCGCGGCGGCAAGGGAGTTGGGAGAGCGCGGCGCGGACGTTGCGTTATCGGGCGCTCGTCGACGCGGCGAAAAACGGCGGCGCCCGTTATCTCGCGACGGCGCACCATCGGGACGACCAGCTCGAAACGCTCCTTTTCCGTTTGTTCCGCGGCGCCGGGTTCGACGGTATGCGCGGCGTCCCGGCGGTTCGCCCGCTCGACGAAGCGCTCGTCCTGATTCGCCCGCTCTTGGCCGTCGGACGCGCCGAAATTCTCGCCTATTTAGCCCAGCTTAACCAATCGTACCGCGTCGACTCCTCGAACGCGTCGCCGCGATACGCTCGCAACCGAATCCGGAACGAGTTGGCGCCCCTTCTCGAATCGATTTTTCCCGGGCGTTGGGAGAGCGCGCTCCTTCGACTGTCCGAACTCGCCGCCGAAACGGAAACCTTTTTCGACGCGCAAACCGCCCCTCTCGACGCGGAAATCGCCGCCGCGAAGCGCCGCGACGCGCTTTTCGCTCGAACGCTCGACGCGCTCGACGTTCCGGTCGTTTCCCCCAACAACGCAAACAACGCAAACAACGCGTCTTCGCCCGACGTCGTTATCTTGCCGCTCGAGCCGTTGCGCGCGGCGCCGGAACCGCCCGTTCGCCGTTATTTCCGGCAAATTTGGCGCGACCGAAATTGGCCGCTCGCCGCGATGGGCGCCGAC